>DATAMA010000062.1:0-5696 GCA_036260765.1 Desulfobacteria bacterium
TTTAGGCGGTTTCAAGGAAATTATTTTTGCTGTCGAGGGTCATGGAGCGTATAGCAAACTGAAATTTGAGAGCGGCGTACACCGCGTCCAGCGTATCCCAAGCACCGAGTCAGGGGGCCGAATCCATACTTCGACTGCAACGGTAGCAGTTTTACCCGAGGCAGAAGAGGTCGATGTTGAAATCAATCCCAATGATATAAGAATTGATATTTTCTGCTCCAGTGGACCAGGCGGTCAGTCGGTAAATACGACCCAATCTGCAGTGAGAATAACGCACATTCCTACCGGGCTTGTCGTTTCCTGCCAGGATGAAAAGTCACAGTTGAAGAACAAAGACAAAGCGTTAAAAGTGTTACGTGCCCGCTTGCTGGAAAAGGCTGAGCAAGAACAAGCGGGTGAACTGGCTTCAGCACGGAAAGGCCAGGTGGGTACGGGAGATAGGAGCGAACGTATTCGCACGTATAATTTCCCGCAGGGTCGCGTAACAGATCATCGCATCGGTTTAACCCTGCACAAATTGGACATGATATTGCTGGGCGACTTGGATGAAATTATCCTTGCGTTGATTACAAATGACCAGGCGGAAAGGTTAAAAGTCGCTGAATAAGATGACGTATTCGATTGAATCTCTATCAAGTAAGAATATCCGCGCCGCCCGGCAGTGGGCGGCTTCCTTTTTAACTGAGCATGGGGTTACCGATGCTCAACTGGATGCTGATTTACTTTTGGCATCTTCTCTGGGGATAAGCAGGGTTCAACTTTTTCTGGAAATTGAACGCGTACTATCCCAGGCAGAATGGCAGGAGTTTGCCCGGTCGGTAAGGAGAAGAAGCGAACGGGAACCGCTTCAGTACATCTTGGGGGAACAGGATTTTATGGGTTTAACCTTCCAGGTTACTCCGGCGGTTTTAGTCCCACGACCGGAAACTGAACGTCTGGTGGAGCTCGCTGTTGCCTGGCTCAAAAATAAGCCTGGTTCTACGGCTTTGGATTTGTGTACAGGCAGCGGTGCTATTGCCGTTTGCTTAGCCAAACTTGTACCCGGCACAACGGTATGGGCAAGTGATATTTCCCCCGCTGCCCTGGAAGTGGCTCGCGGCAATGCGCAAAAACATCAGGTCGCCGTGCGTTTTCGCCAGGGTGACTTGGCGGAACCGTTCAGAGACATGACGTTTAATTTGATTACCGCTAACCCTCCCTACATTCCCAGCGCATTAATTGCCCAACTTGAGCCGGAAGTTAGTCAGGCCGAGCCCCGGCAGGCGCTTGACGGCGGGAATGACGGTTTGGTGTTTTACCGCCGTTTGGCGAAAGAACTGCCGATGCTGCTTAGGCCCGGGGGGAAAATACTGTTGGAAATAGGCTGGGACCAAGGTGAAACGGTACAGGATCTCTTTAGAACAGCAGGTTTTAGCTCTGTGGAAGTAATGAAGGATTATGGTGACCGGGACCGGATTTTAACGGCAACCATCGGAGGTTAACGGAGAAATATTATGGATGCTTTACAAACCGATTATATTAAAGTTGACCCACGGCATAGCGACTGGAAAGTGATCGACCGTTGTGCCTCAATCATCAAAAACGGCGGACTGGTGGCCTTCCCGACAGAAACTGTCTATGGCTTGGGGGCGAATGCGCTTGACGGCCAAGCTTGCCGGGGGATTTTTGCCGCAAAGGGCAGACCGGCCGACAATCCGCTGATTGTACATATTGCCAGTGTAGAGGATATGGAACGGGTAGCCGGAAGTTTGCCGGATCGGGCTTATAAATGTATGGACCGGTTTTGGCCGGGTCCCCTGACGATTGTGGTTCCGAAAAATAGTAATATCCCCGATACGGTATCCGCCGGGTTAAGTACCGTGGCGGTTCGCATGCCTGACCATCCCGTAGCTCTAGCCTTAATCAGAGTCTCGGGGGTGCCGATAGCCGCTCCCAGCGCGAACACCTCGGGCAGGCCGAGTCCAACTTCGGCGGAACATGTGCGTGAAGACCTCGGGGGTAAAATCAATGCAATTTTGGATGCGGGTCCATGTCGGGTTGGCGTAGAATCAACCGTACTTGATTTAACTACACCGAACCCGGTTATTTTACGACCGGGCGGGATTAGTCGGGAACAGCTGGAGGACTTGCTCGGACAACCGGTTGCTTTTGACCGCGGGCTTACTGATCAAAATGTAACCCCTCGCTCACCTGGGGTTAAATATAAGCATTATGCCCCGAAAGGTGAGGTAATTCTGCTAGAAGGGTCAGATAATAGAATAATCGCCAGAATAAAACAGGAATTGTCAACCGCGAGGGAGAAAAAGTTAAAAGTAGCTATTCTCTGTTCGCGGGAATTGGCTGAACAGGTGAAATATCTTGAAGCAGATAATCTTATTATTCTCGGTTCGCGACAGAAACCAGAGACCGTTGCCGCCGCTATTTACGGGGCGTTGCGAGAATGTGACCGGACCGGCAGCCAGTTAATTCTAACTGAAGGTTTTGCGCGGAACGGAATTGGGGCAGCGATTATGAATCGCCTGGAAAAAGCCGCAGGATATAGACTAATTAAACTCTAAACAACAGTGCAAACGCATATATTCTAAGGTATTTACCCAAAAAAAGGGGGCCAGTAAATGGACTGGTTTACCTTATTGGCGATCGCGGTTGCTTTGGGGACGGACGCTTTTTCCCTTTCCCTAGGTATGGGACTGACCCCAATTAGACAGAGACTTTTGTTCGCTTTCCCGGGCATTGTGGCCACATTCCACGTGGCTATGCCCTTAATCGGCATGTATGCGGGTACATTGTGCGGCGATTTGTTAGGTAGAGTGGCTGGTCTGGTTGGCGGTTTAATCTTGGTTTTCATCGGCGGAAAGACCGTATATCATCAATGCATCGTTCCGAAACAGGTATTTTCATTTGCTCAGGCCAAGAAGTCTTTGCAGCAACAGTCCCCGGCAGTGATCAGTACGTTCTCGGGCTTAGCCGTTCTGGCGCTGGGCGTAAGTTTGGATGCCTTAAGCGTTGGCTTTAGCTTGGGCACAATCGGTACCCAATTGATGGTGTCAGTACTCGTTATCGGGACAGTGGCCGGGGTGATGACAGGCGTAGGACTGTTTTTCGGTAAGAAATTGGGCGCCCTTGTTGGAAGCCGGGCAGAATTGATCGGCGGCGTGGTACTGTTGTTGATTGGACTAAAAATTATTTTTTAGGTGTGATGTCGAGATGAAGAACTTACTATTTGTGTGTACCGGGAATACGTGCCGCAGTAGTATGGCTGAAGCCTTGGCAAGGCAAGAAGCCTGTATTGCCGGGCTTGAGGGTTGGCAGTTCTCTTCTGCCGGGCTAATGGCAGTAGAAGGCTCCCCTGCTTCATTAAATGCCCAGAAGGCCGTTAGGGAATTCGGGCTCGAACTTGCCTCACACCGGGCGAGACCACTGAACCCGGAGCTGCTTGAAGCAGCTGATTTAGTCCTGACCATGACCGGCGCGCAACGAGGCAGTCTTTTAGAACAGGTCCCTTCGGTTGCCGCAAAAGTTCATACCTTGTATGAATTTGCCTTTGGAACAACGCAGGATATTCGTGATCCTTACGGTTGGGAACTGGTGATCTACCGCAAAACGGCAAATGAAATTAGAAATGCGGTAAAAAGAATTGTCACTAAACTAGCTGAAGGTGTATAGTACGATTTAAGCCCACTTGCATTAACAACAGGAAAAATAAAAAAATTGCTTTTTAAGCAGGTGGATTCGCGAAATTTGTAGAAATGATATTAAATTTACCTAATCTAGGAGTGAGTCTTGTGAAAATTGCCCTAGGTTCCGACCACGGCGGTTTTAGATTGAAAAATGAAATCAAGCAGGTATTTTCCTCGCGCGGTTTAACGTTTACCGATCTAGGTACGTTTAGCACAGACTCTGTAGATTACCCTGATTTTGCCCTGGCTGTCGCCGAAGAAGTTGCGTCAGGTCGTTGTAGCTTAGGAATTATTTGCTGCGGAACGGGGATCGGGGTTTCCATTGTGGCCAACAAGGTCCCGGGGGTTAGAGCGGCAGTCTGTCATGACCCGTATTCTGCCCGGATGGCTCGTGAACACAATGATGCGAATGTACTGACGCTGGGTGAACGGGTTACCGGGGTCGGCCTGGCAATGGATATTGTTGAGGCATTTCTTTCAGCTGCGTTTGCCGGAGGGCGCCATGCAGCCCGGGTTGAAAAGATTCGGCAGATAGAGACTAAATATTGCCAAGGTGATAGAAAATGACAGGTTATCTTGAGTCTTTGCAACAGGCGTTACAGGAGTTTTTGCCCCTGGCAAAGTTCAAACCCGGGCAGATTTTTGTCATTGGCTGCAGTACAAGCGAAATTCTCGGCAAGGCGATCGGCAAGGGAACAAGTCGAGAGGTAGGTCTCGAACTATTTCGTGTCTTGCAAGAGTTTTGTGAATCAAACGGTATTTTTCCCGCCTTCCAGTGCTGTGAGCACCTAAACCGGGCCTTGGTAGTTAACCGAAATGTACAGGAAAAGTATGGCTTAACAGAGGTCAGCGTTGTTCCGGTTCCCGGCGCCGGCGGATCATTGGCGGCGGCAGCGTTCCAAGGGTTGCCGGAGGCAGTAGTGGTGGAAACAGTGCAGGCTCACGCAGGAATCGATATTGGCGATACCTTTATCGGAATGCATTTGCGGCCGGTGGTTGTCCCGGTTAGAATTAGTTTATCGGAAATTGGACAGGCTCATCTGACATTGGCGCGTACGAGACCGAGACTAATCGGTGGGCAGCGGGCTATCTACCAACAGGGTACATGCAATTAGGAGGAGAAAAGGACAATGGATTACGTCGAAGAATTAGTAAAACGCGTTGACCCAGAAGTCGCTGAGGCAATTGCCCTTGAGCGAAATCGCCAAAAAAGGAAAATTGAATTGATTGCCTCAGAAAACTTTGTCAGTGAAGCGGTAATGGCTGCGCAGGGTTCAGTTCTGACTAACAAGTATGCGGAAGGCTATCCTGGTAAAAGATATTACGGCGGTTGTGAAAACGTGGATATCGTTGAAGATCTGGCCCGGGAACGCCTTAAAAAGTTATTCGGGGCCGATCATGCCAATGTTCAGCCTCACTCTGGCGCTCAAGCTAATTCAGCGGTTTACTATGCAGTTTTACAACCGGGGGACACTGTTTTGGGGATGAATTTGGCCCATGGCGGTCATCTTACCCATGGCAGCCCGGTTAATTTCTCCGGCCGATATTATAATTTTGTGGCTTACGGCGTTGATCGGGAGACGGAAACGATCGATTATGCTGAAGTTCGCCGCTTAGCGCTAAAACATCACCCTAAATTGATAGTAGCCGGTGCCAGCGCTTATCCGCGTATTATTGATTTCCCCAAACTAAGGGAAATTGCGGATGAAGCTGGGTGCATGTTAATGGTAGACATGGCGCACATCGCGGGATTGGTAGCAGTTGGCCTGCATCCAAGCCCGGTTCCCTATGCGGACTTTGTGACTTCTACAACCCACAAAACCTTACGGGGTCCACGCGGCGGAATTATTCTCTGCCGGGCCCAATATGCGCAAAAAATTGATAAAGCAATTTTCCCGGGGACCCAGGTTTGTCCCGCTTGCATGATATTAAGGTCGTACTCCGGCCTAATTGCAAACAATTCGAGAACCTGGTCCAGCATTTCCCGATGTTGAGCGGTAACTGCAACAATCGGCT
>DATAMA010000067.1:0-6295 GCA_036260765.1 Desulfobacteria bacterium
ACTAGGTTAACAAAAACGTCTTGCTGGGCAACGTTTAAACCGACCCTTTTGTCGAGCACGGCTAACAACATCAAGACCCGGTTATAATCCATCCCTGTCGCCATTCTCCTGGGGACGGCATAGTTTGTGGTGCCTACCAGCGCTTGTACTTCCAGCAAAACAGGACGTGTTCCCTCCATTGCTGAAGTAACTACGGCTCCGGCAGTTCCATTTGCCCGTTGGGAAAGAAACAATTCAGAGGGGTTCGCTATTTCGGTCAGCCCACGGCCAACCATTTCAAAAACACCTATCTCGTTAGTTGCTCCAAACCGATTTTTGACGCTTCTAATAATTCGGTAAGTTTGATGCCTATCTCCTTCGAAATAGATCACAGTATCCACCATATGTTCCAAAACGCGTGGACCGGCTAAAGCTCCTTCTTTGGTCACATGCCCGACCAAAAAAACGGGGAGCCCCTTTTCTTTGGCTAAGCGCATTAAAATTGCTGCACATTCCCTGACCTGACTAACACTTCCCGGAGCTGAATTTATCGTACTACTATATATTGTTTGAATTGAATCAACTACAACAACTGTGGGATTAAGCTGCTCTATCGCTAGGCAAATCGCTTCGAGATTGGTCTCAGCTAACAAGAAAAGATTCCCACCGCTAAGTTCGAGGCGGTTAGCCCTTAATTTTATTTGATTGGCCGATTCTTCACCAGATACGTAAAGAACTATGTCATGCCTAGCTAAATAATGCATCATCTGCAACAACAAAGTTGACTTGCCGATACCTGGATCTCCACCCACGAGGACAAATGAACCGCTGACAATTCCTCCGCCCAATACTCGATCGAGTTCCCTGCTGCCCGAATGGCGGCGGGGCAGGTCCGCGAGTTCGACGCTGTCCAGCAGAAGTGGTTTGATTCCTCCTGGCACAACGGTATTCGGCACATCTCTGATGACCTCTTCAACAAAGCTGTTCCAGGTGCCGCATCCCGGACAACGTCCCAGCCATTTTAAAGACTCCTGCCCACAGTTCTGGCAAACGTAATGGGCTTTTGTTTTTGCCATCAATGTCTCCTTGAGTATTTTTTACCAATTTTCATTATACCATAACCATAAGAACGGCGCGCATCAGTTTCCCTTGCTCGCCGTTCTTATTTGCCTCACCTATGATTATTTGAACACTATTTGACCATCACTCGCGCCAAGACGAATTGTATCGCCGGCTTTAAACCTTCCTTTGAGCATTTCTTCCGCCAATGGATCCTCTACTAACCGTTGGATAGCCCTGCGTAAAGGACGTGCGCCGTATAAAACATCGTGGCCTTCCTTTGCAAGTAGTTTCCTCGCCGCGCCGCTGACTTCCAACTTCATTTCCTGTTCTACCAACCGTTTGGCCAAACTGTCTAACATCAATTCCGTAATCTTTTCAATGTGTTCCTCAGCAAGTGAGTGGAATACGATGACTTCATCTATCCGGTTAAGGAACTCAGGTCGAAATGACCGTTTCAATTCCTGAGTCACCCGCTGCTTCATCGCCTGGTAATCACTTTCCGCAGAATTGTTGGTGACAAAACCCATAGTAGCTTCTTTTTTGATCAGGTTCGCCCCAACATTTGAGGTCATAATGATTACTGTATTTCTAAAGTCTACAGTACGTCCGGTCGTATCGGTCAAGCGCCCATCCTCGAGCACTTGCAATAAAATATTGAATACCTCCGGATGCGCCTTTTCGATTTCATCCAGCAGCACCACGGAATATGGTTTGCGCCTTACCGCTTCAGTCAATTGGCCGCCTTCATCATGTCCGATATATCCGGGAGGCGCTCCTACCAAGCGCGATACAGCATGCTTCTCCATATATTCTGACATGTCGATGCGAATAGTTGATTCCTCGTTATCAAATAATGCTTCTGCCAAAGCCCTGGCAAGTTCTGTTTTGCCCACTCCGGTAGGACCAAGAAAGATAAAGGAACCAATCGGCCGTTTCGGGTCTTTTAGACCTGAACGTGCCCGGCGTACCGCCCGAGCCACCGCCTTAACCGCTTCGTCCTGACCAACTACCCGCTGGTGCAAAATTTCCTCCAGGCGTAACAGCCGTTGGCTTTCTTCTTCCGCCAGTTTTTGCACCTGAATGCCTGTCCAACTTGAAACAACCTCTGCTACATCGTTTTCCGTAACTACGGAATTGATTAGCCCTCTTTCATTTTGCCATTCCATCTTTTGCTGTTCAAGCAGCTGCTTAAGGTTGTGTTCCTTGTCCCTGAGTTCAGCGGCTTTTTCAAATTCTTGACTAAGCACTGCCGCCTCTTTTTCTTTACGCATTCTCTCCATCTCAGCTTCTAACTCTTTTAAATCAGGCGGAGCTGTAAATATTCTTAGCCGTACCCGCGAAGCTGCTTCATCGATTAGATCAATCGCTTTATCTGGCAAGAACCGTTCTGTAACATAGCGGTCAGATAACTTAACAGCGGCATCAATTGCTTCATCCGTGATTTTAACCCGGTGATGTGCCTCATACCGGTCCCTTAAACCTCTCAGGATTGCTTTAGCTTCTTCGGTTGTCGGTTCACCGACTGTAATCGGCTGAAAGCGCCGCTCTAATGCGGCATCACGTTCAACGTACTTGCGGTATTCATCGAGAGTCGTAGCCCCAACGCATTGGATTTCCCCTCTGGCTAAGGACGGTTTTAAGATATTGGCCGCATCTATCGCTCCTTCTGCTGCCCCAGCGCCAATCAATGTATGCAATTCATCAATAAACAGGATGATATCACCAGAACTTTTGATTTCATCCATCACTTTTTTGAGGCGCTCCTCAAACTCGCCGCGGTACTTGGAACCAGCTACCATCGCCGATAGGTCAAGCGTAATTACCCGCTTTCCAGTTAATATTTCCGGTGTCTTACCTTCAACAATCCTTTGGGCCAGACCTTCTGCGATGGCAGTCTTCCCTACGCCTGGTTCGCCAATTAGTACTGGGTTATTTTTGGTTCTTCGGCTTAAAATTTGAATTACCCGCTCAATTTCCTTTTCCCTGCCAATTACCGGGTCAAGTTTCCCTTCTTGCGCATTTTTGGTTAAATCACGGCCATATTCATTTAGCGTTGGCGTTTTTCCTGCCCCTTGCGCTTTACTTGTTATCGGGGAAGGCGTACCTCCTCCCAATAAAAACATCACCTGTTGCAACACTTTTTCAGCGCTGACTCCCATATTCACCAGCACTCTAGCAGCTACACCCTCACCCTCTCGGATTAGGCCCAGCAAAATGTGTTCTGTTCCGACGTAGTTGACACCCTGACGTCTGCCCTCTTCAATCGCTAATTCCAGCACTTTCTTGGCACGCGGGGTAAACCCGATTTCACCGGCGTAAGTACCTGTACCTCTTCCGACAATACTTTCTACCTGAGCATGGACTTCTTCAAGATCGACGTTTAATCCTTGCAGCGCCTTGGCTGCAATTCCTTCACCCTCACGTAATAATCCCATGAGCAAATGTTCTGTTCCGACAGCGGGATGACCAAGTTCTTTTGCTTCATCCTTGGCCAACACCAAAACCTTTTGTGCCTTTTCAGTAAATCTACCTAACATAACGTAGTCCTCCCTACCTTGGAAGAATATTATTACCTATTGTTTAATCTACCGCTTGTGCCTCCATCCGGGAACGGATTATCTTGGCTCGCTCAATATCCCGAATAGCTGCACTCATTTCCCGACCACTCAAGTATTGTAAATGTGCGGGGCTTGTCGTAACAATTAATTCTGTAAAGACGTTAGCGGGCAAACGTGGGATTATCCCTAAATCAATCCCCAGACATAGGTCTGAAAGCAAAGAGAGAGCTTCTTGACCCGGCATCAACCGGGCATTCGCCAAAGTTCCGTAAGCCCGGCAAACCCGATCCTCCAACTGTTCCTTCGCTTCCCTGAGCAATACCTGACGGGTTTCCTGCTCTTTGTCTACAATTTGCTTGGTGACCGCAGACAAGTTGGTAATAATGTCCGTTTCAGTTTGTCCCAATGTTATTTGATTGGAAATCTGGAATAAGTTTCCTAAGGCCTGGGACCCTTCGCCATAGAGTCCTCTTACGGCTAAACCTAATTGCGGCAACAAACCGAGCACCTTGCTGACCTGGTTGGTCATGACCAGTGCCGGAAGGTGTACCATGGCTGAGGCTCGCATTCCGGTCCCAGTATTAGTCGGACAACAGGTTAAATAACCTAATTTCTCATCATATGCGAGGTCAAGCTCCCCTTCTAATAAATCATCGGCATTGCTCGCAGTATTCCAGGCCTTCTCCAGATTAAGTCCGGGTAAGAGACATTGAATGCGCAAATGATCCTCTTCATTAACCATAATACTTACCGCCTGGTCATCTCGAATCGCGACACCCTTTCCGACTGGATTTTCCACGTGTTGTGGACTGATGAGATGTCTTTCTACCAATACGAACCTTTCCAAGGGTGTGATATCCTGCATGGCCACGAACTCATAATCGCCAGATTTCGTTCCTGCTTTATCAATCGCTTCTTTGATTTTCTGTGCTACCTCTTGACTCCTAGTTTCGGACAAAGCCAGAGGAAATGGAAAACCCTCTAGATTTCTGGCGAGCCTGACTCGGCTGCTTATTACCACATCGGAATTCCGGTCACTCCCATCCATCCAGCAGCTGGTTTTTGCCTGGAGTAATTCATCGATACTCATAACCCCGAACCCCCTCGAAAAATTAAAGACGAAATTACACTTAAAATCACTCTTGGCTGCTTTGTTCCAACTGCCGTATTTGGTCTCTGATTGAAGCAGCTTGTTCAAACTCTTCCCGCGCTACGGCCTGTTGCAGCCGTGTTCGTAAGTCATTAAGTTCCTTCCGTCTGCGGATAGAACCGCCTCGACGCAATGGAACCTTGCCAAGATGCTGACCACTCCCCTGAATTCTCCGTAACAGCGGTTCAAGTTTATCCGCAAACTTGGTATAACATTCATTACAGCCAAGACGTCCAAGTTTAGTTACTTGTTCAAAACTCAGACCGCAGTTGTCACATGTTACCTCGTCCTTAACAACCGGCTGCTCTAATTCAGGGGTCAAGTTAAACAAGGCTGTTAGAAAATTAGGGATAGCAAAACTTACATTCTCAAATCCCTTAATTTGATCTTTTTGGGCACATTCAGCACAGAGATGCCCTTCAAATTTCTTACCGTTAATAATTTTAGTTACATGCACAGTCGCTAAATTTTTTTTACATTCATCACAGTACATCCTTACCACTCCGTTTCCAGATTCCGCGAATTTTACTACCGGTTTGCTATACTGTATGATCACGTTATCTTTTATCTACAAGTCCTCGCGTGCCAACGTTTGGAGGATTGCAGCCAATAACCTGGCTCTCATCTGATCCCGCTCCGGTAACGGTAAATTGAGCGTATTTCGGTCGAGTACCGCCCGAATTAACAATGCCTCTCGTCTGGTGATTAAATCATCTTCCCAAAGACGCCGGACAATTGAGTCAGCATCATTTTGCGTTATTACACTGCTGCGCGAAGTAAAATCCTCCAAATACTCGGGAATATCGAGGCCCAACTTAATGATTCGCAGGTATCCCCCGCCGCCGCGCCGGCTCTCGACTACATAACCGCGTTCAACAGAGAATCGCGTACTGAGTACGTAATTTATCTGTGATGGGGCACATTCAAACCGGCTAGCCAAATCGCTCCTTTGGATAACGATGAAGCCGCTGGCATTTTCCTGAAGAATCTTTTTAATGTAATGCTCAATTCTATCTACTAAATTACTCATCTGCATGCACCTGCCCTGACCATCTTTGACCTTTCATTATTATCATATCCAAAAACTTAATCTTTGACAACCATTTACTTAATAGTCTTTCTAAATAAATTTTCCTTTTATTCTGACCAAGATCCTGATTGGTAAGTACAGCATTTCATTGCTCACCAGGAACTAAAACAATAAAGGCTTCGCACCACCCCTTGTTAGTGATGCGAAGCCTAGTTTAGGCAAACTTATTTGTAGGAAAAACTATAGTTGAAATAATGTAAAAATGCCAAGTGAGCATACAAGTACATAGATTACAATAAGAATAAACTTCTCCCAGCGTCGGAGTTGATATGGATGAGGTAGCGTTTTCCAGCCTAGAGCTAGCAAAAAGCCCAGCACAATCGGTAAAAGCAGCGCATTCATCACTTCGACTCCAATAGTTAAGCTGATCATGGGTATCCCGGTTAACACGAAGGCTGCCGCAATAATAATCCCCCCGCCGTAAATTCCATAGAACGTTGGGGCCTCTCTCCAGGT
>DATAMA010000076.1:0-4852 GCA_036260765.1 Desulfobacteria bacterium
CGGGGAAGTAAATTCCTCACCCATGGGATCGTCTTCGCCAAAGTGGTCATCTATTTCGTACAAACTGGGCAAACTCATGCGCCGGATTGGGCAATTAGGGTCTGTGGGGTCCATTAGGCTGGCATAATAAGGCGACAGCGCCCAACGGAATGATTTGCCGACGACGTCTATTTCCTGAAGCTTATTGACAGGCACACCTAAAATTTTGGCCAGCGTCGATACCTGATTAATGCGTTGGTTCAGCTGCCATCGCCAATCTCGCCACTGCTCTTCAGTTGCTCCCAAGATGGTTTTTATCCGTTCTTTTCGTTCATTTAACTGGTCTTGCAGGCGGAAGCCGGTTGGAATTAAGGGCTCTTGTTCGAGAAAATCAGCAATCCTTTGTCTTAACTCTTTGGCTCGCACCTCTGCTTGCTGCTGTTTGTAGAGAATAGTCCCCTGCACGGCCATTAAATTTCACCTTCTTTCTAATATAGTACTTGGAAATAATGGCCCGGTAAAAAACGGGCCAGAAAAAAAGGACCGGGGGAGGTTCCCCGGTCCTTGATTTTTCAAGAATCCAGCAAAAGCAAAGCTAAGGCCAAGCCTGAACTGTGCTTTCCTCCCTTTCCACGCTTACGAGGTTAGCTGACGGATTCGGATCGAAAGGTTGACCCTACCTGTGTGCACAGGATTCACCCCGGTTAGTGGTTCCCCCGCTTCTTCACGGCACACTGGTGCACTGTGAAGGATTAAGCGATTAATACAGAATATTCAGTTTGTTACTTTATTATAAACTGTGAGCGTTGCCAAAGTAAATTATTTTGTTTCGCAATTATTCGACAAGGATACTAGACTACGGTCGCTACGGAAGAGAAATACTAATTATAAAATCTACATTCAGTGGGGAGATGGACAAGTGAATGGGGAGTGGCATGAGCATCAGGAATAGGTTACAGCTTGCCTGGGATAAATTCAAAGCATGGAATGGAAGATTAAAACCGCTACGCCGTCTGTATCTTGCTTTATTGTTGGTACTTGGTTTTGCCCAGGGAATCATCTCGATCATCGTCTTGCTGCTTGGCCCGGATAAACCGGTAGGAAGCAGGTGAGCAGGCGTGGTGAGCCTGGTTATGGTTTTCGCATTGGGCGGTAATTAAATCTTCTGGAGGGAAGGTGAGTGGTCCCGGAAGCTTTTGTGACCGATGCTGCCTCTGTCTGCCGGCCAGAAGCCGGCGGAGTAAAGGGCATCGGTACATAACCTAAGGGGATCCCGGTTATTTGCGCAGTCTCTTTGTCTAGTGCAAATAAATCTTGCCTGGATAATTCCTTAATCGAGGTTTTTCCCAGGATTCGGACCCCGTCCGCAATTTCGGTGACAGAAGACTTCAGGTAGTTGGCGAGGTTTTGCGCACCATGGTTTTCGTCAAATTGTGCAGCATATTTGCCATCGTACCAGATAATTTGGGTCGGCGGTTCCCAGGGCAACGCTTTAAGAATCTGGGTATGTGATATTGCGAACACTGCAGCGGTGCCGATACCTACCGCATCTGCCCCAAGTGCTAAGGCCTTGAGAATTTCGCCCGGTTCGCTGATCCCGCCGGAAATGACCAGCGTAAGCTCCTTCTTGGCGCCTTGCTGTTCTAAAAAGTTCACTGCGCGTACCAGTCCGAACAGCGTAGGCAGGCCGAAATTATTGCCAATTGACGGGGGAGAACCGTGGGTACCAGCTTGTGATCCACCTAAAGTGATAAAATCTACACCTGCCTCAAGGGCCAGGGCTAAGTCCAGTTCTAGCTCTCGGCTACAGGCAATTTTTATGCCCACGGGGATACCGTTAACCTGAGCGCGGATTTGTTGGACCAAGGAGATCAGATCGCGTGGTTTGCTCATTTCCCGGTGGCGAGCCATGATGACGGCGTCCTGGCCAGGGCCGATCGGGAAAGCCTGGCGAAGTGTTTCGTCAATTTTGTTTGCGGTTAAGCGGTGGCTCATTCCAGCCATTGCCCCTTGGCCAAACTGAATTTCAATGGCATCCGCCTGCCGCAGGATTTCCGGATTTTTGCTCCAGAAACCACGGTTGTACTGTAAAATGAAATATTTGGCGTTATCACGCTCGGCCTGCAGAAACGGGCCCTCACCGCTGTTACAGGTAGTGCCTGCCATTGAAGCCCCGCGGGCGAGGGCAATTTTGGCTTTAGCGCTGAGGCTGGTACCGTAGGCCATTCCGGCAATCATAATTGGAATGGCTAACGTAATTGGTTTACGGGCGCGAGGACCGAGGACTACTTTCGTGTCAACCGGCACGTGGGCCTCAGTCGGGAGTACGTGTAGTTGTGCGACATCAAATAACAGGTTCTTAAAGCCCGGTACATTGGCGGTGCTGCCGAAAGGACGCTTCAAGACCGTGCCATGTTCCGCCCTAAGGCTGTTTTCCATGATCGGGAGAAAACCGCTGCGTTTAACGGCTGAATACAGTTCCAAAAGGTTCTGACCGTAGGAATCGGTCATTAACACATACATGAAATGTCCGAACAAACGCTTAATCAAATTTCTACTTACGGTTTTCCATTTTATGAGTACCAATAACAGAATCAGGACCGAGGTCCAGCCTAAGCCCTGCCAGAACCAAGACCACAAATACTTCATGCAGTGTCACTCCCGGACATCAATCATTTTAGTATTAGCGGTCCGGAAATCATTTATTTGTCGTTTGTCCCGGGATTTGATCCTTGCCGGGCCTGGCAGGTGGGGCAGACCCCAAAAAACCGCAGCCAATGGTCCTTGATCTTGTAACCGGATGCTTCCTCCAGGTCCTGAGCTAAATCACCAATTCCACAGTTGCCAAATTCTTTCGCTACGCCGCAAATGGAACAGATGATTTGGTGCGTATGTCGGCCCCTGTTTAGCCGGAATTTTTCGCCGCCCGCGCCAAATTCCTCACTCTGAACCAAGCCTAGGTGGCATAACAGCTCCAGAACGCGGTATACCGATACCAGTCCAATGCTTGCGCCCTGGCTTTTGAGCGTATTATGGATATCATAGGCACCAATATAGTCGGAAGAATTGCAGAGCACGCGGATTACCTGGCTCCTGGCTTCTGTAAGCCGATAGCCATGTTCGCGCAGTCGTTGGGTGATTGTCTCATAGTTGAGCATACCCATGTTCTCCCCTTTACTAAATACTTATCTTAATCCGAAACTGCTGTGCAGGGTTTTACGTTTCGGAGAAAATACGTAGGTCAGTAAAAAACAAATAGCGGCGGCGAGGGCGATGCTTGCCCCGGAAGCAATATTTAGATAGTACGAGACAAACAGACCGACAATGGAGGCGAAGATACTAACTCCAACGGCCAGGAGGATCATTTTACCGAGACTTGAGGTAAGCTGATAAGCGGTAGCGGCAGGAATCACCAACATCGCTGTTACCAGGATAATTCCCAGGGTTTGTGAAGCGATGACGACAGCGGCGCCGATCATCAGCAAAAGCAGATAGTGAAAAAAGGTGCCGGGAACGCCGGAAATCTCCGCCATTTCCGGATCAAAGGCACAAAATACTAACTCCTTATAAAAAACAACCAGCAATAGCAAGAGAATGCTCGCTCCGATGACAATAATCTGTAAATCCTGGTTAGTAATCGATAAGACGCTGCCAAACAGGTAAGCCGTGAGGTCGGTCGTGTAGGACTGCATGCGGCTGATTAGGGCAACACCCAGGGCGAGAGAAGCGGAAAAAATAATGCCAATAGCGGTATCGAGGCTAACTTTAGCCTTAGCGTGGAGATAACCGATCAGTAAGGCCAGTGCACCGGTGTAGATGTTGCCGGTAAGGTACAGGTTCCAATGGAAAATATAGCCGATCGCCAGTCCACCCAGCGATCCGTGGGCTAAGCCTTCGCCAATAAAGCCAATCTTGCGTAGAACTACAAAAGTCCCGAGGGCAGCACATATGGCTCCGACAAAGATCGAGCCAAGCAGCGCATGTTGCATAAAAGGAAACCGCAACGGATCTAACAACAAATTCATCCTTTACCTCCAATTTTTCATCTAGTGTCAGGCTTACATTATGCATTTGTCCGTAAAGTGTCAGGTTTGCTAAGCAGGTTAATGGGTTTCGCGGACAAATGCCGGAGGTTGGAAGTGAGCCTGAAACCGGCCGATGGGAAATGGGAACCCGGAGAAAGTCTTTTCCAGGATTTCCGCTGTAAGTACTTGTTCGCTAGGACCAAAAGCAACCAGTTCTTTGTTGAGACAGATGATATAGCCAAAACGGTGAAAGTCAAGCGCCAATAGATCATGAGTTGTCGTAAGCGTAGTAACCCCTACTTGATGCAATTCTTCCAGCAATTCATAAATGCTTTGCTGCGTTGGAATATCCAGGCCGGTTGCGGGTTCGTCAAATAACAACAGGTCCGATTCCTGGGCGAGGGCGCGGGCAATAAAAGCACGTTGCTGCTGACCGCCGGAGAGGGCACCAATTTGTCGATGGGCTAAACCGGCAATACTTACTTTCTCCATACAGGTCTGAACAATCTCGCGGTCCTTAGACGTAGGCCGGCGAAACAAGCCCAGCCGGCCGATTCTGCCCTGTAGGACTACTTCTTCCACCGTGATCGGAAAGTCTTTATCGATACTGCGAACTTGCGGTACGTAACCAATCTGGTTGGCCTTGCGGTTAGCTCGTGTCGGAGTGGAACCCATGACGGTTACCCGGCCGGATACAGGGCGAATCAGACCGCCAATCGTCCGCAACAGACTGGTTTTCCCGGAACCATTGGGGCCAACGATACCAACACAGGCCCCCTTCGGTACCTGTAAAGAGATATCATGAAGAACCTGGCGTCCCCCAAGGTTTACGTTTACCTTTTCCAGGT
>DATAMA010000054.1:0-9416 GCA_036260765.1 Desulfobacteria bacterium
CGTCTTCAAGCCGGTTCGCAATTCCATCCGTCTTGGTTGTCGCTGTCCCAACCGGCATCGTCACCGTTAGGGCATAAGAAGCTGTTTTCTCGGATGGGAGAAAGTTTTGCGGGACCTTGGTAACCAGCGTCAAAGAACCGCCAATCAGTGCAGCGGCAAGCACCACAATTACTAACTTGTGGTTTAGCGACCAGTTCAACAAGGAACGATATCCTTTTTGCAACGCGTTTTCCCGCGGTTCGCGATGCTTAATGTTCAGTAAAAATAATCTTGAAAGCAGGGGGACAACCGTTATCGCTACCAGCAAGGAAAAGATAAGGGAGACTATCACCGTAATACCAAAGGGCTTAAAGAACCTGCCGACCATTCCCGGCACAAACATCAAGGGTGTAAACACCGCGACAGTCGTAATCGTCGATGACGTAACGGCCTGCCCCACCTCCTTGGCAGCATAAACGATTAACTCTCGATCACGTGATTCGCTCGAGCGAACCCGGCGGTAAATGTTTTCCAGCACCACAATCGAATCATCGACCACTCGTCCTACCGCCACGGCAATCCCGGCGAGGGTCATGATGTTCAAGCTATAATCAAGCAAATACAGGACGATCAGCGAGGCAAAGATTGACAGAGGAATGGCCAGGATGGCCACTATTGTCGAGCGCAAGTTTCTGAGGAAGATAAAGGTAATCAGCATTGCAAATAAGGCGCCGAGAATTGCCTCCCGCTGCATGGTATTCACTGACTTCTGAACTTGGACAGAACTATCCCGTAATTTGGTCAATTTATATCCGGCGGGCAGCTTTAACCCATCCAGTTTTTCGTTGATCTGTTTGACTACGTCCACGACGTTTGTCCCGGGCTCTGCCGTAATATCCGTGACAACAGCCGACTTGCCGTTTAGCCGGGTAATCATACTGTCCTTGCCGGACGCGTAGCTGATATCCGCGATATCTCCCAACTTGATCGTCCGCACGTTAAGCTCCGGGGTGACTGAAGCATCGCTCTTAGTCGTTGGCGCGCTCTGGCCTCCCAGGCTCTGCAGTACATTGACAGTATCGCTGCCGGAGGCCTGAACCTGCGCCTGAAGCCCGGCTAACTGCTGCTTGAGCTGATTGAGCTGTGCTGTTTGTTTGGGGATCGCTTGATTCAACTGCGCAATTTGGCCCTGGATGGCCGCTGCCTTCTGAGGATTACTCTTTGCCATTTGTAGTTGTTCGTTCAACGCAGAAAGCGAAGCCTGTTCGGTCGCCAGTTGCGTCGTCAAACCGCTTATTCCTTGCACCAGCTGAATCTGAGCCTGCAAAAGCAATTGCCCTTTAGTCAGATTTCCTACCCCTTGGCCAATCTTGCCCATTGAGGAACCCACTTGGCCAAAGCCGTCGCCCACCGACTTAAAGGCGTCCGTCAGACTGCTCATATCCTGCTTGACTACAACTAAATCAATCTTCTTGGCATCATCCACTGAGTTGATCTTTTTTCTGACCTCGACATTCAAATCCTTACCGTCCAGGGTCAGTTGTCCGGCCGGAACGCCCACATTATTGGCTAATAATGTTTGTTTTACATTATCTAAGGTCAGGTTTTCCTTGCTTAATTTTTCCGGGTCTACTTTGATGTACAGGTTTTTTTCCGATGTCCCTTGCACATCAATCTTGGCGATTCCCGCCACCGCTACCAGCGCCGGTTTGATCTTGTCATTGACATACTGCTGAATTGTCGCCTGGTCTGCATCCGCGGTTACCCCAAATGAGTAAATCGGCATCGCATTCGGTCCTTGGGCAGAAACACGCGGTTTTTGAGCGCTATCCGGCAACT
Organism: Desulfobacteria bacterium; assembly: GCA_036260765.1. Taxonomy (GTDB): domain Bacteria; phylum Bacillota; class Desulfitobacteriia; order Desulfitobacteriales; family JAJXUE01; genus DATAMA01. The sequence goes on from DATAMA010000054.1 coordinate 1,819, forward strand.
TGACAGTAGCCAGCGCACTGTTAATGTCTCGCTCCGCCTCATCTACCGGCTTGCCTAATTCAAATTCAAGCGTAGCAGCTACGTAGTCGTTGGCGGCAGACATGTAGATATTTTTTATCCCTTTTAAGTTTGAAAGAGCCTGTTCCATCGGTTTGCCGACATCCTCAAGCGATTGCTCCGGCGTAGCGCCAGGATAGACTACGACAACACTCAAATAAGGGATGTCAATGTTGGGCATTTCCTCCATTTTCATCGACGCCCGCGAATAAATTCCGCCCCCGATGATTAATAACATAGACAAAAAAATTACCCCGGCATTTTTCATCGCAAACCGAATAAACTTGCTCATTGCTTCCCCTCCATTTTCAATACCCCTATATTCTACCGCCTCGCTAAAACGAAGATTGTCGTTTTGTAGTGGCGACAGCGTAAATTTTTCCCCAAAGTGCTGTGTAATCGCCGATTACATCGGCAGAACAAAGCGTACAATCATGATGAAGTGCAAGACCGATCCAAGGGAAACAAACAGATGAAATATCTCATGAAAGCCGAATTTATTTGGCAAGAAGTTCAATTTCTTGGTCGCATAGATCACGCCGCCGACTGTATAGGCCACTCCGCCGAGAAACATCAATACGATCGCCCCAATGGGGAAACTGTGGACAAGTTTAAACAGCGGGATAACTGCCATCCATCCCAGCGAAATGTAGAATACGGTGGAAACCGAACGGTGAACACCAATGAAGAATACCTTTATCACAATCCCGATTACCGATAACGCCCAGATCGCGCTGAGCATGGTCCATTTCCAAACGCCGTCCAAGCCATAGTAAAAGACAGGGGTGTATGTACCCGCTATTAACAAAAAGATTGAAATATGATCTATCTTTCTTAATACCCGCTCCTTTTGCGGCGTAGTCTTAACCCAGTGGTAAACGGTGCTGGCGCCGTATAAAATAATCACGCTAACCCCATAAACCGTCATGGTAATCAGTTTCGACGTATTGTTATGGGAAAGAATGATCAAAGAAATCAGTCCGACCAGACCGGCTAAAAACGTTACAAAATGCGTCCAGGTATTCACCGGTTCTTTCAACCTAACCCCCCCTTTAAACCATAAAATTAGTATAGCATATCCCAGGAACTTTTCTCCCAATAATCAGCCGCCGGACATAAAAACAAGGTTGTGTCCTGCTTGCGGCCTGCAACCTTGTTTTGTCATGGCTATTTGTATCCCTGTTTTTGTCGTCTTGTCACATGTGGTCCCCATTCCACGTTCCATTCTCCATTAGAATCTTTACTTACCACAGCAAAGAAGTGAGTTTTGGGGTAACCGGTTTGGCGGTAATATCCGTCTACGATGTACACTTTGGATTTGTCGCCTCTGGTCAAAATTCCTACTTTACTCGCATTATACGGATCAAACTCCGCATTTCCAACTTCCCGTGAGATTCTTTCGACCGTAACATTCCACACGTTTTTCTTGAGATCATAGTCCTGAGTAGCAAGTAACAGATACGGAAACACCAGCGCTGTGCCTAATAATACTGCCCATACACCTGCTAAGCGGAGACAGGTTTTTATCGATGTTTTCACTAGAAAAAAGTTCCCTTCACTAACAGTTAACAATCATCTTACCAGTTGATTAACACGTTAAATTATATCAAGTTTTCCGCTTACTTTAGTTGAGTCGACAAACTATTATAAAATAAGACATAGATCTCCAAATACCGATATTTCGGCAAAACAAGAAAAATGCGCATCGGTTCCCTGTTCGCGCATTTTTCCTCGTATTATCAGAAAACACCCTCAAATCAGGTGATTAGCGGGTGTTTTCGGGGTATCTACTTTGTATTTCTTCTTTTTTAGCTATTTAGCTCTGAACGCCGTCCGGAAACAATGTACACAATTTCCTCAGCAATGTTGGTACAATAATCGCCCATGCGTTCCAGAAAACGGGCCGTAAAGATAAGGTATGTAGCCTGAGTGATCGTTTTGGGATCTTCAATCATGAACACTAGTAATTCTCGGTAAATTTGGTTATATAAATGGTCAATCGTATCGTCAAGTTTCGACATTTGCCGTGCTAAGGACTCGTCTTCATTAAGGTAAGAGTTGACCCCGCCTTCCACCATCGCTTTTACAGTTTCACACATCCGCGGGATATCAATCAACGGTTTGATCAACGGCTCCTTACCGATTCGCAAGGCCATTTTGGCAATATCAACCGCCAAATCACCCATCCGCTCGAGGTTAATCGAAATCTTAAATCCTGCCACAATCTTTCGCAAGTCACGGGCAAATGGCTGTTGCGTAGCGATAAGCAGCATACAGCGTTCTTCAATTTCTGCCTGTAAATCGTTAACCTTAAGGTCGTTGACGATAAGTTCGTTCGCCATGTCCATGTCCTGGTCTTTTAAAGCGGAGATCGCCCCTGTAATTTGGCTTTCCACCATATGGGCCAAGGCAATGATCTCGTTCCTCAGCTCTTCCAAACCCTTGTCAAATTGTCCGCGTGTCGTCATCCTGATCCCTCCTAATCAACCGAAGCGCCCGGAGATATAGTCCTCCGTCCGTTTCTGAGCCGGCCTGGTGAATAGTACCCCAGTATCATCCTCTTCCACCAATTCTCCATTTAGGAAAAAGGCAGTCCGGTCTGACACCCGGGAAGCCTGGTACATATTATGCGTGACTATAATTATCGTATATTTAGACTTCAACTGGGAAATTAATTCCTCAATTTTCATCGTCGATATCGGGTCAAGCGCCGATGTCGGCTCATCCATCAGCAATACTTCCGGTTCAACCGCTAACAGGCGGGCAATACACAAACGCTGCTGTTGTCCGCCGGACAGCCCTAACGCCGATTTATGCAGGCGGTCTTTCACTTCATCCCATAATGCCGCCCCGCGCAGACTTGATTCAACGATTTCATTAATCCTGGCCTTTTTGATTTCGCCATGAATACGTGGACCGTAGGCAATATTTTCATACACGGATTTTGGGAATGGATTCGGTCGTTGAAATACCATTCCAACCCTTTTGCGCAATAATGCAACATCCGTATCCGCAGCATAAATATCCTGATGATCAATCGAAACCTTCCCCATGATCTTTACGTTTGATAAAAGGTCGTGCATTCGATTCAGTGTCCGTAGAAATGTCGATTTGCCACACCCTGAAGGTCCGATTAAGGCCATCACGCTTTTTTCCGCTACGTGCAAATCGATATCTCTTAATGCTTGCTGATCACCATAAAATAAATCGAGGTGTTCTGCGCTTATTTTATCTCCCATTTTCATTCCCCTCTACTTGTTTTTGCCAACCAAACGTCCTTGCAGCCAACGACTCGGTAATAACAACAGCAAATTAAAAGCCAGGACCATAATGATTAGCAGGGCTGCTGTACCATCGGCGATCTGGTCCGCATTAGTCCCTGGCAAAGGGTTAGCTCTCAGTGCATACAAGTGTACGGCCAGGGTTTCGCCCGCTGCTTTTGGATTAAAGTCAAACAGGTGATTGGATACATTCATTCCCGCAGTAAAGATTAAGATTGCAGTTTCTCCCAGCGCACGTCCCGCGACCAGAGTTACCCCGGTAACGAGGCCAGGTAACGCAGTTGGCAGCACAACTTTGCGCAGTGTCTGCCACATTGTTGCGCCTAAGGCAAGACTGGCCTCCCGGTAGCTTTGCGGGACTGAACGCAGTGATTCCTCGGTAACCCTTACCAATATCGGCAGGTTTAACAGCGCTAGTGTCGCAGCGCCGCCGATAATCGAAAAACCCCAGCCAAGGAAGTTAACAAAAATTATCATGCCAAACAAACCAAACACGATTGACGGCACCGTTGCCAGGCTTTCGGTACTTAGTCGAATCAAGTCAGTTAGCCGATTGTCCGGCGCATACTCCGCCAGATAGATTCCCGCCCCGACTCCAATCGGCAGAGAAAAAAGCAAAGATAGCAGCAAGATATAGAACGAGTTAAATAATTGTTCCCCAACCCCATCCGGGCCGGTAAAAAAACCTCCATTCAAATACGGCAGCCCTTTAAGCAAAATGTGCGCCAGGAACCAGACGAGCAGCGCGATTATGCCCAAAGCTGCCACCCATAGCAAACCTGTTGCCGCACGGTCAAAGTTCTTCGGGTTCATGCTTTAGCCCCCTTTCTCACTGCCATACGCACCAGGATGATCAGCAGCAGCGATACCACCAGGAGAATTAACGCCATCATAAACAGGGCATTGTTCCAGGTCGAGCCAAATGGAGTATTTCCCATCTCCATCACGATATCGCTCGTTAGCGTTGACGTCGGCGTGACCAAAGTATTCGGGAACAACGGGGCATTGCCAATTACCATCTGAACCGCCATCGTTTCCCCAATCGCCCTGGCCATAGCCAAAATAATCGCCGTAAGAATGCCTGGAGCAGCGGCCGGAACCAAAACACGCCAAATAGTTTGCCAACGGGTTGCCCCTAAAGCCAGAGACGCCTCTTCATAGCTCTCCGGCAATGCGCGCAGGGTATCCTCGGAAATACTGGTCACCGTAGGCAAAATCATCACTGCTAACACAATACCGCCGGCTAACAATCCATAACCTGTCGCAGAACCTGTTGTTTTACGCAATATACTCACCAACACGGTTATGCCAACATAGCCATACACCACGGAAGGAATGCCTGCGAACAGTTCTACTGCAGGACGCATAATCGTCCGCATCCACTTCGGGGCAATTCTCGCCATAAATATTGCGCCTGCCAAGCCTAACGGAGCGCCGAGCACAATGGCAATGAGGGTTGTCCCCAGCGTCCCGGCGATAAAGGTCAGCGCCCCGAATTTGCCGTTATCCGGACTCCATTTACTGCTGGTGAAAAACTGCACTACACTGGCTTCTTTGAACGTAGCCAAGCCTTGATTACCAACAAACCAAATGATCGATAGGATAATTAATGAAACCATTACTGCGCTGGCGATAAACAAGTAGCGAACTAAACGGTCATTAAAATAAACGAGCGACCTTGTATTTCTGACCAAGCAACGCACCTCCGTTTGGCAATACCAACATTCCAGGTAATACAAAAATTCATTTTCTATCTATAACGGTGAATCGATAACCTATTCCCCGTACGGTTTCAATTTTTTTGCTTGCAGTAGTTAGTTTCTGGCGCAGATTGCTGATGTGAACATCTACGGTCCGGGTATCCCAGGTTGAATCGTACCCCCAGACCTGTTGAAGCAAATGTTCCCTGCTAAAAACCTGGTTCGGATGTGCCACCAGGATATGCAGCAATTCAAATTCCTTGACGGTTAAACTTACAGGTGTGCCGGCCTGAGTTACCAGATAATTGTCCGGGCAAATTGTTAATTCGCCAACCTCAACGTTGGCTTGTGCCCCGGCAGTTGAACACACTCGTTCTCTCTCTCTTAACCTGGCTTTAATGCGTGCGGTCACTTCCTTCGGGCTGAACGGCTTAACCACATAGTCATCCGCGCCTAATTCCAACCCGATCACCTTATCAACAACATCATCCCTGGCGCTCAGCATGATAATCGGGATATTCTTTAACTCTTCCTGGGAGCGGATTGCTTTACAAACCTCCAGGCCGTCCAGTTCAGGCAACATCAAATCTAACAGAATCACGTCGGGATGAACGGCACCTACTAACTTGAGTCCAGTCAGCCCGTCACCGGCAACCAGGACTTCAAAGCCTTCCTTTTCCAGGTTAAAATTCAGTAGTTGCTGAATTGAAACGTCGTCTTCAACCAATAAAACTTTTGGCAAAACTTCCCCTCCAATTCCACCTCTGGCATTCCTCTTAAGCCTAATTCTACGGTTGCTATGTTAAGTGAGTATGAACTAAACGTAAATTTAATGTTAAGATTGTAAAAAAGGGGCTTCTCAATTAATGTCCTAAGACATCTTGAGCAAGCCCCTAGTAACAGGAAGGAAGGCGGTTATTTTTGCATCTTGTCAAGTGGTAAGAAACCTTTTTTCACAACAGTGTTGGCCTGGAAATCAGCACTCAAAATGTAGTCGAGAAAGGCTTTTACAGTTCCGGTTGCTTCGCCTTTGGTAAACATGTGCTCATAGGCGTAAATCGGATACTTTCCAGTGAATACGTTATCAGGCGTATATTCCACTCCGTTGTATTTTAGCGCTTTTACCTTGTCATTTAGGTAAGCTGCGTCAATATAACCAATCGCGCCAGGTGTTTGCCCAACTGCAGTGATCAGATTTCCGGTAGAGTCCTGAGCTGTGGCAGCATCGGTGAATTCCGCGCCTTCTAGGACAATTTTCTTAATTGTCGCTCGGGAACCGGAAGATTTGGCTCGGCCGATAATCGAAATCTTTTCGTCCTTACCGCCAACCGCTTTCCAGTTGGTAATTTTGCCGGTAAAGATGTCTTTTAATTGGGCCTGCGTGAGATTGTCCACGTTCACATCCGGGTTTACGATAATCAGGAATGGGGCAACGGCAACCTTGTGATCTACCAGCCCTTTGTCTTGTAATTGGGGAGCCGCTGCCACGTCAACATCCGAGTCACCAATGTCTATTGCGCCGCTAGCTACGTTGTTCAGACCGGTGAATGAACCTCCACCACTTACATTAACTTGATATCCCGGATTGGTGCCGGCGAAATCTGAGGCCGCAACTTTGACCAGGGGTTGTAGCGCGGTTGATCCTGCTGCGGTGATAACTTTCTTGTCTAACTGGCTTTGGCCTGTCTGATTGCTGGTCTGACTACTGGAAGTACTTGTTTGTTGCGCTGAGCCGCATCCTACCAAACCTACGATAACGAGCGCAGCGACACCAAGCGCTACTGCTTGCCTTCTGACCGTTTTAAACAACATCTTAATTTTTTCCTCCTTGAGTTTTTGTCCCGTTTCTTGATTTTGATTATAGTTACCGATTGTAAAATTATGACGAAGCTATTGTAAAATCGCTGTAAAAAAAAAAGAAACCGTATGATATTGTCATACGGTTTCTTGCATCGACTTGTGCTTAGTCACTTGCCTGACTGTGTTTCCCTTAGGGTAGGAACCTAACAATTTAAGTTCAATCCGCATCTCCGCCAGCGCTTCAAGCACTTCTTGCACGGTCGGAGACAAGACATGGCCCTCCAGATCGATGAAGAAGATGTATTCACCCAAGCGCTGTTTGGACGGGCGTGACTCAATCCGGGTCAAATTGATCTGCCGTTCGGCAAATTCACGTAATACCAGATACAACGCCCCTGGCTTATCAGTCGTTTTAACGATTAATGAGGTCTTGTCGTTTCCGCCTAGTTCTGCCGGTTGCCGCCCAACCAGGACAAAGCGGGTCTCATTGTAAGCCTGGTCTTGAATACTTTCCCATTGACAATACAGTTGATATAAGCTGGCCGCCCGTTTTGGTGCAATAGCCGCCCAATTTTCCGTTATCGAGACGATATTTCTGGCCGCCTCGGATGTGCTGGCACAAATGACCTGCTGGGCCTGGGGAATTTGTGCTGCCAGAAACTCGCGGCATTGTCCTAACGCTTGCGCATGAGAATATACCCGCTCGATATGGCGCGGATCCAGAGGGCGCGGTGTAAGCAAACATTGTACGATCGGATGA
>DATAMA010000099.1:0-2043 GCA_036260765.1 Desulfobacteria bacterium
TGCCGAAAACGTAGTACAGCAGATGACGAAAGGAGTTAATACTCTCCGTTACCGGCGCCAAGGAACCACTTAAGATAATTACCCCGGTAAACGATCCACTCGCCAAGGTCAAACGATTCGCTACCATAACAGCAGAACCGGTCCCATTAAGCATTATCGTCTTTTTGATCGTCTTGCCCGCAAGGGCCTGGGCAAATTCCGATTCATTCAGGGGAATCGCGTGCATAGTCATCCCCATACCTCTGCCCATTCCCATTGATACGCCGGAAACGGCTAAGATATTGCCTTGATTGTCGCTGACAAATGCCGTAACGCCTTGAGTATAACGAATATTGCTCAACCTTTGCACCAGTTGGTCTATTGTCGTTACATCTGCCACTTCTTTGGCGATATCCTTAGCCTGTTGTTCCAGCGAGGTAATATTTTGATTTATATACAGGCCGGTAAACAGGTAGTTTAAGGCAAAACCGATTGAACCTAAAACCAACAGGACAAGGGTAACCATAACCAGCCAAAGTTTTACTGAAACGCTTTGTAATCTCATCAAGGCTGCCCCCTGCTTTATTTCGCCCCAGGCTCAAATTTGTAACCTACGCCCCATACGGTCGCAATATAGTTTCGCTCGCCGCGTACCTTTTCCCGAATCTTTTTAATATGGGTATCCACCGTGCGCAGGTCACCATAAAAATCGTAACCCCATACCGTTTCCATCAGCTGTTCACGTGAAAACACCCGGCCCGGATGCCGCGCCAGGAAAAACAATAAGTCAAACTCTTTTGGTGTAAGCGCTATTTCCTTGTCGCTAAGCTTTACTACCCGGGTTGCCTGGTTGATCTCCAAGCCAGGGAAGCACAGGGATTCATCCTGTTCGTCACTGTTTCCGGCGCGCTTCAACAATGCCTTGACCCGAGCTACTAATTCTCTTGTACTAAACGGTTTAACTAGATAATCATCCGTACCAAGTTCAAACCCTAAAATCTTGTCAAACTCTTCCCCGCGGGCTGTAAGCATAATAATCGGAATGTCGGATTCTCGCCGTAGATCCCGGCAAACCTGCCACCCGTCCACTTTGGGCATCATTAAATCTACAATTAACAGCGAAAAGTTTGTTGTCTTTAATTTGCTTAGGGCTTCTTCCCCATCAGCCGCTTCCTCAACCGAGAAACCTTCATTTTCAAGATAAAGCCTGACCACCGCCCGTATCTGGGTTTCGTCATCCGCAATCAAAATCTTCGGCTGTGCCATCCTGTCCTCCACTTCTGACCTATTGCCAAGTTTTAACTATTTTACTACTTATATGTCCCAATCTCCCTGAACAACAAACTAAAAAGCCGCTCGCACATGCTCCAAGCTGGGGATGCCCTGATACGGCATCTCAATTGAAACTACATCAAACCTTATATTATCATTTTTCAATCCCGTATACATCATGTAATACCGGGCAAGAGTTTTCAACTTCCGACGTTTGCGAGACGTAATGCTTTCCAACCCTGTGCCGAATGTCTTTGATGACTTGGTCCTAACCTCAACAAACACAAGTTGTCCGCGATCTACCATCACCAAATCAATTTCACCCAGGCGACAGCGGTAATTTCGTTCGAGCAGCTGCATACCGACGCTTTTTAGGTAGTTTAAGGCCATATCTTCCCCGGCTCTGCCAAGTTTACGCCTTGAATCCATTGCGTCCTCCAAAATTGTCAATATCGGTTATTCTTCTCCTGTGCTAACCATAAATCCTGCCCTCAATGTTAAATCAACAATCCACTTAACTAAAACAAGGCCACCCTTTAACAGGGCGGCCTTGTTTTAGTTAGTACTGAAATATTATTGTCGCGCTCTAAATGTTCGATTGTGACAATTATTACAGCTACTGGCATCATGGCAAGTAAAGCACTTGCTTTCAGTCGATTTATCCACCAATTTCGGATGGATCTGTTGGAAATTGGCGGGGTGCTGATTGTAATGACACTGCACACAGATCACCGTAGTAGCCGGTTTTGCTGTTACCCTGCCTTTTTCGTCCCAGGTATGACAGGTCAAACA
>DATAMA010000128.1:0-4041 GCA_036260765.1 Desulfobacteria bacterium
CATTTTTACCGCAAGCGATTAGCATGATGGGTTAAAACAAGCTAGGCATAGGCGAACTGCTCAGCAATGATTTGCTGGCCCAAAAGGTTTAGATGTAAATGGTCGGGACCAATTACCAACCGCTCCAGACCATTTAAACACTGATTGACTGGAACGACAATGAAACTAAATTGATTGGACCCGTGAAGCAAACAGCCGTTAAGGCGATCAATTGCGTTTTGTGCTGGAAGCAAATAGGGTGTAAACGGACCAGCCGGCAGCGGGTTATAAATATTGGCTATTTTTACTGGGGCAACGGGATTGAGTGTGCGTATCTGCCAACCGATAGCTTCCAGGTTAATTTCTATACCGGCGAAAAATGAAGCCGTATTTACCTGCTGCCTGGCCAAAACTGCACGCCCTAGGGTGAGTAAGTCGGCCGAGCCAATGGTTAAGGTGATAATGCTGGCTTCCTTCACCAAAGCGCGTAAATACCGCTGATTGAGTAGAAAGGCGAGTTTTGCAGTTGTAAGGCCATTAATACCCAGGTTTAGATAGCGCAGGTCAGGAAAATGGGCCTGCAAAAAGTGGTAATACAAGGCGGCGAAGGAATTTTTTCCTTCCGACACCGTATCCCGCTGTGATTGAATCCCCCAAAGACAGGTAAAGATTCCTAGGCACAAAGATTCACCTGCCTAGCCGTAACTCCTAGTATAAAAGTATGCCTTTTGGCTAGATTTTTCCATTATCGGGAATGATATATTTCGAATAAAGGGCTAAAAGGATAGATCAACTATGAATCCAAACACTCTCGGGGCAGAAGTTGTCCACCAAACTGATGCGGTGGGAATAAATTGTCTACAACCGACAGAGCAAGCTTTGTCCGCCAGGTTGCCGGAACTGGCAAAAGTAGAAAGTGTTTTACAAACTGTGGCAGATCGCGCAACTGGACTAATTAGTTCGAGCGTTTTCAACTTATTTGCCTCAGGTGGCAAAAGGATCAGGCCTTTTTTGACAATATGCAGCGGCATGTGTTTTGGCCAGGCTAACCGTACGATGATTCAGGCTGCTGCTGCTGCAGAATTGATTCATATGGCTTCACTGATTCATGATGACGTCATCGACCGGGCCGCGACCAGGCGGGGAAAAGCGACGATAAACTCGCAATATGGCAACCAAATTGCCGTATTAACCGGTGACTACTTATTTGCTGCCGCATTCGAAATTCTCGCCTCAAATCAGTCACTGGACGGCATGCGTTATTTGCTCCAAGCGATTAAGTCAATGTGTGAGGGGGAGGTTAATCAGGCAGCAGCCCGCTTCGAAACAACACTGCCGAAAGAAACCTATTTTTGCCGTGTAGCCAAGAAAACAGGTATCCTGTTGGCCGCCTGCTGTCAGTCGGGTGCTGCTGCCGGCGGGTCTATAGACAGGGAAACCAGTTTGATGGGTAAATTCGGCTTAAACTTGGGTTACGCCTACCAAATTATTGACGATATTCTCGACTTTACCGGTAATCCCCGGCTCCTCGGCAAAGCAACCGGTATGGATGTGAGGAACGGAAACATCACCTTGCCGGTGATTATGCTGATGGAAAGCCCGGTTTATGGTAATTGGATTAAGGACGTAATTGGAACAAAGCGGATCAACGCCTCTGGGGTGGAAAGCATTAAGGCTGCGCTGGTGAATGCCGGGAGTATTGATCAGACTTATGCTGTGGCAGCGGATTGTCTTAATACGGCAAAAACCTGCCTGGAACAAATCCCGGCAGGCGAACATAAAACCATGCTGTTAGAACTGGCTGAGTCGTTGTTTGAACGGAACGTCTGAATGTTGGTCCATTAGATAACCTTACGTTTTCGCAGTTGCCGGCAGATCAGTTGCAGCAACAAAACAACGGTTCCGCCCCGGTGCAAGAGCTGTTTGGCTGTGGTGTTAATGTTTTCGGACCTACTTTTATTGTCGGATAAATACATCGCGAGCAGGCCCTGAACGACGGCACGGTGGAAGTTAGGGTAATCCAGACGAGCGACGCCAGAGAGGGAATTTTTCAGGAACAGGCCGAGGCGGGTTTGGATTTCCGGTTCGCTCTGATATTGCTGTACAAAATTAAATTGCCCAGTGTCGTGGTCTTCGGCCAAATCAATAAAATAGTCGAGTAATATATGCAAACCGCAAACCCACGGAAAGTATACGTTACTCACTTGTTCAACCTGGCTGGGGGAGAGATCAGGGTTAAAGGCGAGGGCAAAGAGGCAAAAGATCCCCAGGGTTGAGCCAGTGGCAGCCATAAATTCCCCAGGGTTAATCGCCGGATAGGCAGTTAGATGCTGCCCGGCCCAAGTGAAGAGTTTCTGCTCACGTTCTCCAACTGCAAGATGTTTGTAAGTCTGTAACTGCGAATAGAGCCTGGCCCAGCTAACGGCCTGCCGTTGAATGTGCTGCAGGGAGGGCAGTTTACTAACTCCTCGTTTACAGGTGTTTACTAATGCCTGTAAGTAGCCGCCGTCGTTACGATGGGGGTAATATTTGTAGTAGTCAGAAGCCCCGGTCGTTGGATCGAGGGCTTCTTCCATCGCCAGGTGGAGTTGGGCAAAGGCCTTCTCGTCACAAACTCCAAGGCTGTCGACAAGATTATCAAGATAGTCGCTTATCGTCTGATAAGCGACTACGAATTCGATCACAGCTTCTGTATTAGCGCCTGGATAAAGAGCATAAATACTGCCCCCCAGGCAGTGAAACCGCTTGCTATTGATGCTGGCAAGCGCTTGCTCGGCTAATTTGCTGTCCGGACTGGCAGCGGCCAGCTGTTTCCAATGGTTAAGTTCCCGTTTGACTGCCGGAAATACCTCGCTGACAAATTGGTAGATTAAAGCGGGATTTCCGACGGGCTTCGCAATACTCATATGTGCTCCTGTTAGTTACCGTATCTGATACTAAATAAGTCTTCTCTAGTTCCTGGCCGTCACAGCACCAAACACAATCACTCAATACCTTCTCACTCGATACTTGATCGTTAAATCTCTTCTCATTCAAGCCTGACCCTAAACGGACAAATGACCAATTCAAGCCTGACACTAAACGGACAAATGACTAATTCAAGCCTGACACCAGATGATGTCTGAGGTCTGCGATGTTGGTGATGGGGGCCTGGCAGGCGTAGCCTTCGCAGATATACGTTGTTGGCCGGCCGTTTTGCGGGGTTTGCCCGGCGATGGCGGGAACGAGTTCCGCTAACTCCGGCGTGTTTAACAACACCACGCTATCCGGTAGATAGTGTTCCCGCACAGCTGCAAGCATTTGCTGCGTCGTAGCGTCTGTGGTATCACCGGCAATTACAATCTCTTTCCCCGGGCTTAAGGCGAACCAGAGCGCGCTAAGCATAAAAGTGTAGCCGGCGGGATAAGGATTTATATTGCCGGCAAAAGCCTTAAACAACTGATCCGCGGTTTCAGCTAGCTCCGGTTTGCCGGTCACCCTGGCTAAACGGAGGAAATTAAGCGCCGCAACCGAGTTTCCTGAAGGAATAGCGCCGTCATATACCTCTTTTGGCCGAGCAAGGAGTTGCTCGCTATCCTTGCCATACATGAACAACCCACCGTTCTCGTCGCCGAATAGCTTTAACAAATCGGCGTTGAAGCGGAGTGCTGTTTGTAGATAATAGACGTTAAACGTCGCCTCATATAGTTCGATTAAACCCCAAACCAAGAACGCATAATCATCAACGTACGCCGGATATGCTGCTTCACCATCACGGTAGCGGGCAAGCAGTCTGCCGTCAGAACGCACTAAGTTATTCAAAATAAATTGTACGGCATTTTCGGCTGCCTGTGAATATGCCGGATTGTTAAGAACCTGCGCCCCTTTGGCCAGGGCCGCGATCATCAGCCCGTTCCAGGCGGTGAGAATTTTATCGTCTTTGTGTGGATGGATCCGTTTTTCTCGCGCCTGGAAAAGTTTTTGGCGCTATTCCTTCAGGAAACTCGGTTGCGGCGCTTAATTTCCTCCGTTTAGCCAGGTTGACCGGCAACCCAGAGTTAGCTGAAACCGCGGATCAGTTGT
>DATAMA010000155.1:0-17053 GCA_036260765.1 Desulfobacteria bacterium
AAACGTCGAAGTTCTTAACCTGGGACAAAAGTCGATCACTAAAGTGGCTAAATTTGGAAAACAAGTACGTTTGGACTTCGAATATGGCATTATATTTATAATTAGCGGAATAATTTTGCTGTCTGTTAGCAATATTTTGAGTTAACACTTTTTGAAGTTAAATCATAGCTGAATTGGTCGAGTTAGAGTTTAAGTTAAGTTAAGTTAGGCCAATTACATTATTATACTTTTTAGGACGGTCGATCCGGAGACCGTCCTCTGCTTTGCTGTCTGCTTTATTTCCTAAGGGTATCTGCAAAATAAAGTAAGTCTGACACTTAACGGACAAATGACTAATTTAAGCCTGACACTAGATGCAACTAAATTAGTTGAACTTGCCAGGGACCGATGATTTTGCCTTTGATAGCGGCGAGGGGAACGAGCAGATGCGTGGCTCCGCTGTCACGGGACGTGGGCTGCCTGGCGGTATTAAGCTGCACAGAGACATAAGCGTTTGGCACAACTTGGGCAGGATTATACCCTTTGGTGTCGAATGAAGTTTTTGCCTGCTCTCCAGGCAGCGCAATAATCTTGCCCGCAACATATATTCCCTCAACAGGGGAAAAAATGATAAGGTCATTTTGCTGGGGGTGGCTAAACTGATAGGCCCAGCGAAATGTTACTACTTTCTGCCCTGACCAGTAGGCTGGGGCTACAGATTCGTCCAATAAACGATAACGGACAAAGACCCAGTCCAGAAACAAAGTCGTAAATACCAAACAGATAAAGGCCCAGGCCAAGCAGCGGACAGTGATATTACGTGGTGCTTCGACAACAAACAGGTTAAATTGGCCGGAATCGCGATTGGGCATATTGAATTCCCCCGTTACGTTCCTGGGCATTGAGTGGTGACAAAGGTCTTGCTTATAGCTTGGGAGGCCCGGTCTATAAATATTCTTTCCATGCGAAAAATCGGCCGGCGGTAAAGGGTAGTGGAAATGAGTATTCAATGCCTGAAGGTTTACGGCGTCAGCCTCGGCTCAAGTAAACGTGATTATTCTGCGCAACTGCACTTGGCTGGGGCTGACATTTCGATCAAACGACTCGGGTGTGACGGGGATTTAAATAAGGCATTACAGCTAGTGAGAAGGCTGGACGGAAAAGTTGACGCTATCGGCCTTGGTGGGGTCAACTTCCAGTACCGCCTGGGAAAGCGGAGTTATCGGCTTAGGGAAGGTAGCTTGCTGGCGGCCGCTGCCGGTAAAACGCCGGTGGTTGATGGGACATTTATCAAACAGTACTGGGAGCCGGAAGTAGTTAATTGGTTGTACCGGGAAAAACATGTCGATTTTGCCGCGAAACATGTGTTGCTCACTTCTGCCCTGGACCGTTATGAGCTCGGTGTTTGTCTGGAAAGGCTGGGCGCACGCGTAATGGTCGGGGACGCTTTGCTCGCCCTAAAAATACCGGTGCTGTTCCACGGCGTCAGTGTGTTTCGGGCTGCTGCGTTACCGACTATGCCGCTTCTGTCTCGCTTGCCGTTGCGTTGCCTTTATCCGTTAGGCAGGAAGCAGGAGCAGCGTAAAGCGGGTTGGGACCGATTGCTAACCAAAATTGACTATATCGTGGGCGATTTTCACCTGATTAACCGCCATTTGCCCCAGAACTTAACGGGTAAAAAATTGCTGATGAGTAGTTTAACCAAAGACGATCGGCTTGAGTTAACCCGCCGGGGTGCGGTCGCTGTTTATGCCCTCGGGATTACCGCTGGGGAGAGGTCGTTCGGGGCGAATATCATGGATGGAATAATTGCGGCAGCCGCCCGGAAGGAAACTTTCGGTACTCCTAATAAAAAGCTTATCCTGCAGATTCTCAAACCGGAATTGCTGGCGCTGAAAGGGGCTATTAGTTTTGACACAGGAAAAACCAGAGAATGACCCGCAAATAGCAGTCAATAGACCAACGGGAGATGACCAGTTGGATAAACCGGAGAATACCGCGGGAAACAGACCTAATCTATGGGATGCAGTACTAGCTTGTGCTTGTATTGGTTTACTCTGGGTGACTGTGGGCATAGTGCTGGATGGGCTGCGCCCGTTGGTGGATGAACGGACCCTGACCTATTTGAGCGGTTTTTTGACGCAGGGTACTCTGGCTATCGTGTTGCTGTTAGAATTGTTGCTGCGGCGAATTAAATTACCCAGTTTAGGATTCCGGGCCGTCCCGGTAAAACCGGCGTTAGTTTCAGTGCTTAAAGCTTACTTGCTGGTATGGACGGCGAATGTCACTTATGCTATTGTTCTTCAATTGAGCGGGCTAAATCCGCCGAATTCAAATGTATATACATTTTTAATGTCACAGCGTGACATTGTCTATATCGTTTTAAATTTAGTTCTTGCGGCACTTTTGGCACCGGTATTTGAAGAAACGCTGTTTAGGGGTATTATCTATAAAGCGTTGCGTACTAAAACGGGTAAATGGCCCGCAGCAATATTGAGTGCAGCTTTGTTCTCTGGCCTGCATATGGATATCTGGGGATTTGGCCCGAGATTCATCCTAGGTCTTCTATTAGCGCACTTGTATGAGAAATATCAGTCACTTTATCCTTCGATGGGCCTGCATGCACTTAATAACGGGTTGATCTTTGTGCTGGCACTGGCACTTAAACTGCCGTTAAGCTAGTACGGATCAAGGGTCTTTGATAACTGAGCATATCAAAATTGGCTTCCTTAGTGGCATTATAAGATACCGCCATATCGAATTTAAAGGATAATAACTTACCGCGAACGCATTGACCAAATAACGGTCAATGCGTTTCTTTTTTACCAATTTGGTTGCCGTTTATCGACGGCGGCATCTTTCGGCTGTAGAAACGGGCGGCATTAAGCGAAGCGTGGTTCGACTGATATGGAAATAAATGGGGAGAAACAACGGCGCGACTAGGGAATAAACTCATTTAGGTAATATCTAAATTGTGAGGTTAACAAAATGGAAGGAACAGTTGCCTATTTTTCAGCGGAATTTGGGATTAATGAGGCATTGCCGGTATATTCAGGGGGGTTGGGTGTCTTAGCAGGGGACACTGTTAAAACCGCCGCTGATTTGGCAATACCCTTTGTTGGCGTAGGGATTCTGTACAGGCGCGGCTATTTTGAACAACGTTTGCGTCCAGACGGTACGCAAGAGGCTCTTTATCCGGAGCTAAATCTACCATTATTACCGATAACTCCGGTTGTCGACAACAAGGGGAATGCACTATTAATTGAAGTGCCTATCGCCAGGGATTCTGTTTTTCTGCGCGTATGGCGCGTTGACATCGGCAAAAGTGCGGTTTATCTTCTCGACTCGGATAATCCGGCTAACAGCGAGGAAAACCGGCGTTTAACGGATAGTTTGTACGGGGGAGATGCCAGGACCCGAATTAGCCAAGAGATTATCCTCGGTATCGGCGGTGCACGACTCTTGGCAGTATTAGGAATCGAGCCGGCGGTCTGGCATTTAAATGAAGGACATGTTGCTTTTTTGAGCTTGGAAAGAATTTGCCGGTTAGTAGCGGCTGGAATTGAGTTTGCTACCGCCGTGGAGGCTGTTAAAGCAAGTACTGTTTTTACAACGCATACCCCGGTTGCCGCCGGACACGATGTTTTCAGCCTTGACCTGGTAGAACGATTTCTGGGCAGTTATCTTGACCAAGCGGGGATTCAACATCGGCAAGCTTTGGCTTTAGGGCGTGTGGGTGAAGGCTTTAACATGACCCGGTTGGCCCTGAGTACTTCCTGCAAGGTAAATGGCGTCAGCAAAATTCACGCGCAAGTTACCAAAGAATTATTTCATCGGTGGACACCGGAAATTCCCGGCGGCGATATTTCCGTAGAAGGGGTTACCAACGGGGTGCATCTGGCAACCTGGTTGGCCCCCGAATTAAAAGCCTTGTATAACAAGTATTTGGGCCCCGATTGGCAAGCACGTCAGGCGGAGGGGAAAGTGTGGGAAAGTGTACAGCAAATCCCTGATCGACAGCTGTGGGAATGTCGTCAGACTGTAAAAAAAAGGATGCTAGTTAATCTACAGATCCCCAGCAGTACGGATGTTTTTACGATCGGATTTGCCAGGCGGTTTGCTACCTACAAGCGGGCACTGTTAGTGTTTCGTGATTTGGCACGATTGGCTGGAATTGTCAACCGGCCGCAATTCCCTGTAGTGTTTATTTTTGCCGGAAAGGCCCATCCGGCTGATTTGCCTGGCCAGGACTTAATTCGCCGGATTATCGAAATATCGCGATTGGAACAATTCAAAGGGCGGGTTTTCTTCGTCGAAAACTACAATCTTGCGCTGGCTAAACAGCTGGTCCAAGGTGTTGATCTATGGTTAAATACGCCGTTAAAGCCGTTGGAAGCAAGCGGTACGAGTGGGATGAAAGCGGCGGTAAACGGAGTCCTGAACTGCAGCGTGATGGACGGTTGGTGGGCAGAAGGGTACAACGGGCAAAACGGGTGGGCGATTGCCGGTTCAGTCGAAGATACGCGGGAAAACAATGATAAAAACGACGCCGCAGAGCTTTACAGGCTATTGGAAGATGAAATAGTTCCTCTCTATTATCGCCGCAGCGGTGGGTTGCCGTTAGGCTGGATCGCCAGGATGAAAGAAGGAATCCGTTCCCTGGCGCCCGTGTTTTCCAGCAACCGGATGATGTTGGAATACCGCGACAAGTTCTACCAGCCGATCGTAGCGCGGGCAAGACGGTTTAAGGCGGATGGGTTCGCCGTTGCGGCCAAGGTCGCCGCGTACAAGGAGTTTATCCGCGGTAATTGGCGGCATGTTCAGGTCCAATCATTTGGCCTCGATACTGATTTGGTAATTAGGGCTAAGGTAAAATTAGGACCGATTTGGCACAACGATGTTCAGGTTGAAGCTGTCGGTTCCGATGGGGTCGGGGGTATATGGCGGAGAAAATTGCAGCTTGCAGCTGAATTAGGAGATGGGACATACCGATACGAACAGGCCTTTGGTCAGGATATGGACTTTTGGCGGCGCTCGAATGCCAATGTCCGCGTGATTCCGATCAGCCCTGATTTTACCAGCGATTTTGAACTGGAACTTACACGGTGGGGACAACAGCAGTGGAGATAGGCAGAAAGTAGGAAGCAGATGCTGATTGGGTGGTGTCGCTTTAATCATATCGACAAAATCGGTTCATTTTTCACCCTGTAGAAAGGAAAATTTTGGGGTTAAAATTATATTCGTACTTACACTTTAAGGAGGCACCTTCAATACCCATGCAAAATTTTGTTAGCAGCGAAGCTCTAAATGACGAAACCTGGACGAGAACCTGGCAAACAAACCGGATTGTCCTGCTGGTTAAAGAACCGACGACGTTATTTTGCTACTGGGAAGTAAACGACTTACTTAAAGATTTAATTTCCCGGCACTTTCAGACGGATTGGCACAAATTGCGATTGTCGGTACAGCTATACGATGTGACCTGGATTATCTTCGACGGTACAAATGCAAATTCAATCCGCAGGATTTCGGTAGATTCCCTGACGGATAACTGGTACATCCATGAGGTGGCGCCGGGCCGGAATTACATCGCTGATTTTGGAGTTATTACCGCTTCTGGCCAATTTTTTACCATTGTACGCTCGAATACAGTGGCGAGCCCGCCGCTTGCCCCGGATTATCTCTCCGAAACAGCCAGATTCGGCAAGATAGAGCACTATTCTCTTAACGAGGTAAGTGATTCGAAGCCGATAAAAAAGGCAAGCAAAAGGCATATTACCCGGCGGACAGCCAGCCCAGGCCTTGCTCAAAGGAAACGCCTTACAGGCCAATTTGGCGAAAACGGCGGTAATGGCCAACCAGGCGGCAAGGATAGCACCGACCTGTTGGCCAAAAGCGACCGTACTGAACTGGTGGAAACGGGGGAGGGCCAAAAAGACAACCAAGAGACCTGGCAAAAGAATTTTGATGGCTATTCCCTGATCCAGCGGGAGGGTGAGCCATGATAAAAGGTTATTTGGCGCTGGTGCTGCATGCCCACTTACCATTTGTACGTCACCCTGAGGACGAACACTGTCTGGAAGAACGTTGGCTGTTTGAAGGTATAACGGAAACCTATATTCCGTTGTTACAGGTATTTCAGGGTTTGGTGAGAGATGGGGTTGATTTTCACATTACCTTCTCGATTTCCCCTACATTACTGGCAATGCTGTCGGATAAATTGCTGCAAAGACGGTATCTAAAGCATCTAAACTCCTTGATCAGACTAGCTAAAAAGGAGCAACGCCGGACGGCGAAGATGCCGGAGTTCAATCGGTTAGCCCGGATGTACTACGAAAGGCTGACGGCAGAAAAAGAGTTTTACCACAAGTATAACAGTAATCTGATTACGCCATTTAAAGAGCTGCAGGAGCAGGGAGTTATGGAAATTATTACTTCGGCTGCTACCCACGCCTTCCTGCCGTTAGTACTGACGGAACAAGCCTTAAGGGCGCAAATTGCCACCGCTATTGACCAACATGTCAGCTTTTTTGACCGTAAACCACGTGGAATTTGGTTGCCGGAGTGTGGTTACTCGCCAAAGCTTGAGCGGATTCTACATGAGTTTGGCCTCGAGTATTTCTGTGTCGATGCGCATGCCCTGAGATCAGCCCGGCCACAGCCGCTGTTTGGCCCGCTATCGCCTGTTTTAACGCCGGCTGGTGTTGCGGCTTTCGGCCGTGATGAAGAGTGCTCCAGGCAGGTTTGGAGCGCTCAGGAAGGTTATCCGGGTGACTTTGATTACCGAGAATATTATCGCGACATTGGTTTTGATCTCCCGCTTGAGGAGGTAACGTCTTGTATTCACCCTGACGGTATCAGAGTTAATACAGGGATCAAGTATTATCGCATTACCGGAAAGGGCGACAATAAGGAACCATACGAGCCAAATTGGGCCAGGGATAAGGCAGCGTTGCATGCCGACAACTTTATGTTTAACCGACAACAACAGGTCGAATACTGGCAGCAACGAATCGGCAGGGTTCCGGTCGTCACGGCTCCATATGATGCCGAACTATTTGGACACTGGTGGTTTGAAGGCCCGCTTTGGCTGGATATTTTACTGCGAAAGCTACATTTTGACCAGGATTCCCTAAAGACAATTACCCCATCGGCATACTTGCATTTGTACTCTGATTTGCAGGTCTGTGACCTGGCCATGTCTTCATGGGGAAGGAATGGGTATGCAGACGTCTGGCTGCGGGGGGAAAATGACTGGATTTATCCCGCTCTGCATTTAGCGGAGCAACGGATGACCGAATTGGCGGACAACTTTCCGAAACCATCAACGGTTGAAAGAAGGGCCTTAAAACAGGCGGGACGCGAATTGATGTTGGCCCAAAGCAGTGATTGGGCCTTTACGATGGACAGTAATACAACAGTTGAATATGCAGTAAAACGGACCAAATATCACGTTAACCGCTTTACACGCTTGTATACCATGCTTAAAAGCGGTTCGCTTGATGAAGCTTGGCTGGCCGCCCTGGAATCAGTCGATAATCTCTTCCCTGACCTGGAATACCGCTACTACTGTTCGCCAAAGCGTCTCAGAGCGGCTCGTCCGGTCAATGGCAAACCACGGTTGTTAATGTTGGCTTGGGAATATCCGCCGCACACTGTCGGCGGGCTGGGCCGTCATGTTTTTGCGCTTTCTTGCCAACTGGCGGAGCAAGGCTG
Source organism: Desulfobacteria bacterium (assembly GCA_036260765.1). GTDB lineage: Bacteria > Bacillota > Desulfitobacteriia > Desulfitobacteriales > JAJXUE01 > DATAMA01. The sequence continues at coordinate 7,696 of DATAMA010000155.1, forward strand.
GGAGGTACATGTCCTTACTCTCGAACCGTCTCTTCGAGAAGTAGTTGAAGAGTTAACTCCCATGGGGGTACATGTCCATCGAATTCCTGTCTTAAAGCCTGATGGCGGCGAGTTTATCCACTGGGTTTTCCAGTTTAACCTGATGCTCATTGATTATTGCCGGAAACTAGCGAAAGAAGGCCTGCGCTTCGACATTGTCCATGCCCACGATTGGCTGGTCTGTACAGCCGCAAGGATAATCAAACACAGCTACAACATCCCGTTAGTGGCCACAATCCATGCTACAGAACATGGCCGTAACGCTGGTATTCATACCGACCTGCAGCGCCAAATTCATGCACTAGAGGGGACTTTAACCTATGAGGCCTGGAGGGTTATCGTCTGTAGTGGTTATATGCGGGATGAGGTAATCAGGCTGTTCAATTTACCTACGGATAAAGTAGATGTAATTAGAAACGGTGTAGACCTTGATTTCCCGGAGAAGTGCGCTGGGCAGGCCTGCCTTAACCAAGAACCGTACGCTCATAACGATGAAAAAGTCATTTTGTTTGTCGGCCGCCTTGTCCGGGAAAAAGGCGTGTACACCTTGCTGGATGCGATTCCCCGGATCCTCGCAGCGCACCCCGAAGCAAAGGTCGTGATTGCGGGTACAGGACCGGAAGAAAACAGGCTAAAGAAGCTGATCCAGCCGTCAATAGCTCAGAAGGTATTGTTCACCGGTTTTGTGAAGGACGAGGAGCGAAACCGGTTATTGCAGATAGCGTATACGGCGGTTTTCCCCAGCCTGTATGAACCGTTTGGTATTGTAGCGCTCGAGGCAATGGCCGCCGGCACACCGGTGGTGGTCTCAGATGTGGGAGGGCTGGCGGAAATAGTCCAGCATGGGATTAATGGCCTAAAGGCCTATCCCGGCGATGCCTATTCACTAGCACTGCAAGTAATTGAACTTTTGGCTAACCCTGCGCTGGCCAGGCAGGTTTCTGCAACAGCTTTGACGGAGGTCGGCAACTATAATTGGTCGCGAATTGCCCAGATAACAATTGGCGTTTACGAGCGAGTCCTTGGAGAAAAGGAGTCCGTTCAGGGCATAGGACAAATTGCCAGTACATTGGACTGTGTGGACCGTGAATAAACCCAAAGTAGGGTAGATTTCAGGATCAACCTTCTTCGATTGCAATAGCATTAACCATGGTAAAAAATAGCCCTGAAGAGAAAGGAGATGCTGGGCGATGAAAGCTATAATAATGGCCGGTGGAAAAGGCACCCGTTTAAGCCCGTTAACCAGAAATCTACCGAAACCGATGGTGCCATTGCTTGACCGCCCATGTATTGAATATATAGTCCAATTGCTCAAACGGCATGGAATTACCGATATCGGTATTACCCTGCAATATCTACCAAAAATGGTGATTAATTATTTGGGCGATGGTTCTGAGTATGGTGTAAAGTTCCGTTATTTTGAAGAAATGTTTCCACTTGGCACCGCAGGCAGCGTGAAAAACGCAGCCAATTTTCTGGATGAGACGTTCCTGGTCATTAGCGGTGATGCGCTCACGGACTTTGACCTTAGCCGGGCAATTGATTTTCACTACGCCAAGAACGCATTAGCTACGCTAGTGTTAACGCGGGTCGAGGTCCCGCTGGAATATGGCGTAGTGATCACCGAGCCGAACGGTACAATTGCACGCTTCCTGGAAAAACCAAGCTGGAGTGAGATCTTCAGCGACACTGTTAATACCGGTATTTATGTAATCGAGCCTAAGACGCTGAACCTTGTCCCGGAAGGGGAAAATTGTGACTTTAGTAAGGATCTGTTTCCACTGATGCTGGAAAAAGGTCTGCCACTCTATGGACATGTGGCAACAGGCTATTGGTCAGATATCGGTAACCTTGTCCAATACCGCAAGGCACAGTTTGATATTCTTGAGGGTCGGGTAGATGTCCAGATTAAAGGAAAGGAAATATCTCCGGGGGTATGGGCCGACGATGGAGTGCGGCTTGATTGGACGGCTAACGTACATGGCCCCTGTTTTCTTGCGGAAGGAACCAAAGTCGAAAGCGGCGTAAGTATTGGCCCGTATACGGTAACAGGCCGCTATACTCGAATTGAACACGGGGCACGCCTGGAACGGGCCGTGATCTGGAATCGGGTGAACGTCGGCCGGGAGGCCTCGATTGTCGGCGCGACCGTTTCCAACGGGGTAAGCGTTGCGGCAGGCGCCAGCATTAGGGAAAACACAGTAATCGGGGAGGGTTCGCGGATCGGCGAAAAGGCGGTCATTCTTCCGGGAGTGAAGATTTGGCCGCAGAAGACAGTTGCCCCGGGAACAATGCAGACAGATTCGTTGGTTTGGGGAACATCATCTTTGCACAGTTTGTTTGGCATCGAAGGCATCAGCGGCGTGCAGAATCTAGAGTTTAATCCCGAGCTGGCAGCAAAGATAACTGCTGCTTACGGTGCCTGCCTCAAGCGTGGCGCCACTGTTTCCGTAAGCTGTGATGAGTATTATTTCAGTGAAATTCTAAAGTATTCGGTAATTTCCAGCTTACTGGCGATCGGAATTCATGTGCGCGATATCGGCAATACTGTTGTCCCTGTGGCACGGTTCGAGTGCCGGCGTTCGCAGGCCGACGGGGGAATTCATATTCGCAAGACGGAAACCGAGAATGGAAGTCTGCTGTTACTTCAATTCTACGATCGGGACGGCCTGCCGATAGATAAAGGAACGGAAAGAAAAATTGAAAACGCTTTTCTGCAAGAGGATTTTCCCCGACCGGATGCAGACAATCTTGGCAGTTTAATTCAAGCCACGTTTAAGGTGGATGTGTACCTGACGGAAATTTTAGCGCGAATCGATGTGGAATCCGTTCGCAACCATCGGTTTAAAGTCGCGTTAGTGTGTCCGGGAGTAAGTGTTTCTGCTGTAGCGCAAAAGGTTTTGGATCAACTCGGTTGCCGGGTAATCACCGCCTCTTACGAAGAGTCGGAAATTGAGAAATTAGTGCTTAATAACCGCTGTGATTTAGGCATCAAGCTTGATGCCAGTGGACAATTTCTTACATTGTACACTGATCAGGGTACGGTGTTATCGGAACACCATACCCTGGTCCTGCAGACAATCGTTAGCCTAAAAGAACACAGACCTATGGCTGTTCCGGTGAGCGCTCCATCTTTAGTCGAGCAGGTAATCAGGAAAGAAGGCCTGCCGCTCGTACGCACCAAGACAGAATCGAGGGCTGTGTTGGCGGCTGCCGGCAATAACTTGGTACAGGTATACTTTGATGGATTCTATTACTTGGTTAAAGTGATAGAATATCTGGCCCTAAAGCATACGACCCTGCATGATTTAGTGCAAAGTCTACCGCAATTTCATATCTATACTGATATCGTTCCCTGCCCGAGTGAAGCAAAAGGCAGGATTATGCGGTTACTATTGGAGGAAATGAAAGGTGAGCATCTGGAACTGATCGACGGCATCAAAGTTTTGAATGATGATGCCTGGGCCTTAATTATGCCTGATTCGGAGCGCGCCCTATTTAAAGTGGTAGTAGAAGGCAGCTCGCATCTGCAGGCAAAACGGTTGACTGATTTATACAAAAGGAAGATTTTTGCCTACCAACAAGCTGAATAACAGTCCTGGAAACTAGGTTCATACCGATTTATTGTAACGGTTAACACGTAAGGGTTAAACGGCCGTAGCCAGATAGTGGTTACGGCCGTTTTTGTTTGACGTTTTGAGGCTGTCGAGCGTATACAGAAATATAGGAGCAAGAATTTAGCGAACCGGCCTACCTGGTGTTAAGGCAAGATAACTTTGAGCGGGAGTCGGGGGTGAATGTATGGGAGCAGTAACAACTACCGCCTTGCATGATGTACTCAATTCCCTGCGTCTACCCAACGGGGCTTATATTGCCAGTCCATCACGGTATTATTCTCATGTCTGGATACGCGATGTTGTGTATACGGTTCTGCCTTATCTACACAGCCGTAATGACCGGTATGAACGCGCTTTCCATGCTCTATTAAATATGTTTCGCCATTATGAATGGAAGCTAGACATTCATACGCACAAAAGACCGGTATATCCTTTTGAATACATTCATGCGCGTTATGATCAGGATTTACAAGAACTCGCCGAACCATGGGGACACGCCCAGAATGACGCGATTGGCTTGTTCCTTTGGGGAGTTGCCGAGGGTATTAAACACGGGCATCGGATTTTCCGTGATGATCGCGACCGAGGTATTATTCAGAAATTGGTACTTTATCTTGCCTGCCTCGAATACTGGCAGTTGCCCGATAACGGGATGTGGGAGGCGTCAATAGAACTGCATGCCTCAAGTGTGGGCGCGTGTGTAGCGGGGCTACGCGCGATTCAGAGCCTGGTGGATGTAGACGAACAACTGATTCGCTGCGGTGAACTGAGTCTTAAAGCTTTATTACCGAGGGAGAGCAAGGCGAAGGAAACAGACCTGGCTTTGCTTTCGTTGATTTATCCCTTCCACGTCGTGTCGTATACAATGGCGAAACAGATCTTGAACGATGCTGCCGGCAAACTGGAACGTTCCAGAGGTTGCATCAGGTATATTGGCGATGATTATTATAAACGGCAGCAGGAAGCGGAATGGTGTTTTGGGTTACCGTGGCTAGGCTTGTGCCATTTGGCGCTGGCCGAACGACAGCAGGCCGAGGAGTATTGGGAAAAGACCAGTCGGATTGTACTTGAAAATGGGGTCGTGCCGGAACTCTTTTTCGGCGGTTCCAATGAACCCAACGAGAACAAACCATTGGCCTGGGCAGTTGCCCTTGTCCTGCTCTTCCATGATCAACTTTTTTTAGAATCGTCTAATCCTGCCCCAGATCCCTGAGCCGGGCCAACCGTGCTTAAGATGCATTGTCAGCTTGACTATCTCACTGAAATTCTGTACCCTCTAAGATAATGAAACGTTGAAGGAAGGGTACAGGCATGCAGTTTCGTCCCGTTATTGCCGGGTTGGAGAACATATATGAAAAATTAGCGGCCGGAAAGCGGCTGGAGCGTGAAGACGGTGTCGCGCTGCTTAAAACCGTCAATGTAGTAGGCTTAGGCTATCTGGCTAATGAATTCAGGCAGGCTAAAGTCGGCGATAAAGTTTATTTTAACAATAATGCCCATATCAATTACAGCAATGTCTGTAAAGTGCGCTGCGGCTTCTGTGCTTTCGGTAAGGACCTCGGGGAAAAGGGTTCGTATACGATGAGTATTACGGAAATCGCCGAAAAAGCCGAACATTATGCCTCCCTGGGGGCAACGGAAATCCACATCGTCGGGGGAATTCTCCCGGAACTACCGTTTAGTTTTTATATTGAGATGTTACAAAAAATTAAGGAAAGGGCGCCAGGCGTCAGTTTGAAGGCGTTTACCGCCGCCGAATATGATTATTTTGCGCAGCTCGAGCAGGTTCCGGTCGCGGAAATTCTCAAAACCCTCAAGCAAGCGGGGCTAAGTTTTATCCCGGGAGGCGGGGCGGAAAACTTTAGTCAACGGGTCCGCGATATTATTTGTCCGGAGAAGATCACCGCTAAGCGGTGGTTGGAGGTTCACCGCACTGCTCATAAACTGGGCATCCCATCAAATGCTAATATGCTTTATGGGATTATTGAGACTGACGAGGAGTTAGTTGACCACATGTTGGCATTGCGTGATCTGCAGGATGAAACCGGTGGTTTCTATGCCTTGATTCCAACCGCTTTTCATCCGCGAAATACTAAATTTGCGGACATTCCGCAGGCAAGCGCCTTAAAGACTTTGAAAGTGATTGCTGTCGCCAGACTACTACTGGACAACTTCCGTTATATTAAAGCGTATTGGGTCTCATCCAGTCCGCAAGTGGCGCAAATGGCCTTATCGTTTGGGGCGAATGATTTAGATGGCGTGGTACGGGAAGAGAAGATCTACCACACTGCCGGGGCAACCAGTCCACAAATGCAGACCGAGCAAGAACTAGTTCGGTTAATTAATGAATCTGGCTTAATTGCGGTGGAGAGGGATACTTTTTACAATGTACTAAAAACATACCGACCATAACCGCTAACATCCGTAATCAGCGATTAATTTGGTTTTTAGCTCGCTTAACAGGCATGTGAAAATATACAAATGCCTGTTTTTTTGTGACTAATTTTAAGTCTAGTTATACTTTTAGACGAACAGTTATATTTAACCGAGAAGACGAATAGTTTGGAGGTGAATAGATATTTAGAACGCTGTAAACGATAACTGGTTAGGGTTGACAAGCACTGGTAATTGTTATATTTTTAATATTAAGAAAAGTCTTAATTTGACTTTTTTATCTAAAAAAAGAGAGAACTAGGGGGGGACGGAGTGGAAAATCGTTTCAAAGAATCCATCTTGGACAAGAATACCTTATCGGTTACCTGGGAACTGGTACCAGGACGCGGCGCCAGAGAGAAAGCTCAGGAGGTCGCCATGGCCAATGCTGAGCTAGCGGCCAAAGGCGGCAAGGTACACGCCCTGACAATTACGGATAATCCAGGTGGAAACCCGGCTATCGCAGCTGATTACCTTGGGATGGAAATCATGAAGCTGGGTATTGAACCTTTGGTCCACTTTACTTGTAAGGACAAAAACCGGAATCAGATGGAAAGTATCCTGCACGGCCTTGATCGGGGCGGCGTTCGGAACCTGTTGGTGATGACCGGGGACTACACTACTTCCGGCTTTAAGGGACGGCCAAAACCGGTGTTTGACCTGGATCCTACCCATACCGTAGAGTTGATCAAAGAGATGAACAACGGGTTGGAAGTACCGGGTTTTAAAGGTTCCACAATTAATCAAAAGAGCGACTTCTTCGCTGGCTGTGCCGTATCACCGTTTAAGGCGACCGAAGCGGAACAGATGGTCCAGTACTTCAAAATGAAGAAAAAAGTTGAAGCCGGGGCCCAGTTTATTGTCACTCAGTTGGGCTACGATGCCAGGAAGTTTCATGAGGTGCTGACCTTCCTGAAAGTTAATCACCTTGACGTTCCGGTAGTAGGCAACATCTACATCCTGCCCTATGGGGCGGCGAGGGTGATGAATGCCAATAAGCTGCCGGGTTGTGTGGTTACGGACAAATTGCTGAAAGAGTTAGCAGCTGAGAAGGAAGCCGCGGACAAGGGACTTGCGGCAAGGTTGCTAAGGGCGGCCAAGATGTATGCGATTCTGAAAGGCATGGGTTTTGCCGGCGTACATATTGGCGGTAATAATATTAAGTATGAACAGGTCGAATACATTATTGACAAAGGTGAAGAGCTAAGCAAAAACTGGCTGGATTTGGTGCCGGAGTTCGATTATCCGATGGACAAAGGCTTCTATTTATTTGAAAAAGACCCTAAAACCGGCCTAAATACCGAGGTGTTCACCAACCGGAAAGACCGTCCGCTTGATGGGCCGGTTACCTTTGGCTACAAACTGTTACGTTTCGCTCATTCGATGGCATTCGAACCGGGCACGCCATTTTTCCCCATGATGCAAAGCATTTATGCTTCGCGTCAGTCGAAAAAACATGGCTTGGAACATATAATTAAGGTAATCTCCAACGATTGTAAAGACTGTGGCGACTGTATGCTTTTGGATTTAGCCTACCTTTGTCCGATGTCGCAGTGCCCCAAAAATCAACGTAACGGCGCGTGCGGCGGAAGTTACCAGGGTTGGTGTGAGGTTTATCCGAATGAAAAGCAGTGCGTTTGGGTTAGAGCATATGCCCGCTTGAAGAAATACGGCGAAGAAGCGCAATTAGGAGCTTACCGGGTACCGCCTTGTAACTGGGATCTCTATCAAACTTCTTCCTGGTATAACTTCTACATGGGTAAAGATCATTCGGCCGCGCGCTTAAACATCAAGGCGCCGGATAAAAACCAAAAGAGCGGTGGCAGTGCCGCCGCAAGCAAATAAACAGCAGTAAAACTAGATAATAAAACGATTAGTTAATTTCAAACCCTCCTGTCTTAGGAGGGTTTCTTTATTGGGGTCGCCGGCAAATTGTCCGGCGGAAGGCAGAAAACATATTAAGAGGGTTTGCTAAATGAATAGCCCTTCGGTATGATAGGTGTAAAGCTTGGTCTTTACCGGGCAAACAATTACTTGAGAAAAAACTTGTCACTAAGGAGCAGCGCAGATGAATGTCGCCTTTTTTCTGATTCCGAAAAAAGAAGTAGTTTTTCTGAAAGATAATGCAACCATGCGCCAGGCACTGGAACGGATGGAGTATCATCGCTATTCAGCTGTTCCTTTGGTTGACGTTGACGGACATTACACCGGCACGATTACCGAAGGGGATTTATTGTGGAAACTTAAAAATACTCCGGGCCTAAGTTTTGAAAATACGCACAAGATCCGCCTTACTGAAGTGGAACAAAAAGTATGCAATACGCCGGTGCATATTGATGCGCAAATTGAGGATTTAATCTCCCGTGCGGTGGAGCAGAACTTTATCCCTGTTGTCGATGACCAGCAGGTATTTATCGGGATTGTCAGACGAAGGGAAATTATTGAATACTGTGCCGGTAGGTTATTCGGCACGGAAAGCAGGAAAGAACTTGGCTAGGCTAGAGTATGACTTTGACCGGGTAGTTGACCGAACCAATACTAATTCAATTAAATGGAATTTTTGCGAGGAACTATTTGGCGCGCCGGATGTTCTACCGATGTGGGTGGCTGATATGGACTTTAAAACCCCGCAACCGGTGATTGACGCGCTGGTGCAGGTGGCAGAGCACGGCATCTACGGGTATTCCAAGATGCGCGATAATTATTATCAGGCGGTAACTAGTTGGTCGCTGAACCGGCATGGTTGGGAGTTGAATCCGGACTGGATTGTGTTTAGTCCTGGTATCGTGCCGGCGTTAAGTTGGTTAATCAAGGCCTTTACAGTGCCGGGGGATAAGGTTGTTTTACAGTCTCCGGTATATCCTCCCTTCTTTAAGGCGGCGGAAAAGAATGGCTGCCAAGTGCTCAATAATCAACTGGTCTTGGAAGACGGCCGTTATACGATGGACTTTGTTGATTTGGAAGAAAAACTGGCTGACGGGGCAAAATTGTTACTATTGTGCAGCCCGCACAACCCGGTAGGCAGAGTCTGGCGCCGGGAAGAACTACAGCGGGTTGGAACACTGTGCGCTAAGTACAACGTCAAAGTAATTTCTGATGAAATTCATTGCGATTTGATCTATCCAGGGAATCAGCATCTACCGTTTTCAGCTGTCAATAAGGAGTTCGCCGCAAACAGTGTTGTCTGTACAGCACCAAGTAAAACTTTTAATTTAGCCGGCATACAGGCTTCAAATATTATCATCCCGAATGACACAATGCGGCGGGCG
>DATAMA010000165.1:0-2784 GCA_036260765.1 Desulfobacteria bacterium
CCTGGTGCGTAGCGGTGTCATTACCTCTGTACACGCTTTTAGCGGCGGAGTACTTGGCACGTATTTTCTGGTCTTTACCCTATGCATGCTGTTTGCTTCTGCTTTGCTCATCGTTTCACGGCATAAAGTGTTGGCGCAAAGCAATACTTTTGAATCGTTTTTATCTAAAGAAAGCAGCTTTTTGATTAATAACCTAATCCTGGTCGGCTTTGCGTTTGCCGTGTTTTGGGGAACCATTTTTCCGTTGATTTCTCAGGCCGTGCGTGGTGTACAAGTGACCATGGGGCCGCCGTTCTTTAATTCAATTAGCCTACCGCTCGGACTGGCCCTGTTCCTGTTAATGGGCATCTGCCCGTTAATTGCCTGGCGTAGGGCCTCTGCCAAGAATGTACTTGATAATTTTCTCCTCCCGGCGCTTGTCGGTGTGGTAATGGTGGTTGTGCTTTATTTCCTGCAAGTCAGGAATCTTAGAGCGCTGATTGCCTTTGCCATCGCCACATTCACCATTTGTACAATATTACTCGAATTACTGCGTGGCACGCGCGTACGTCACCGCTTAACCGGCGAAGTTTATCCGCTCGCATTTCTGAATTTAATGCTTAGAAACCGGCGCCGTCACGGCGGGTATATCATTCACCTCGGCCTGGTACTAATTTTAATTGCGATTACCGGATCGCATGCTTTTGCCCTGGATTCGACGAAAACCCTTAAGTTAGGGGATAGTTATGAGTTTGGCAATTACCGGTTGACTTATGATGTGCTTAACCAAAAGGATGTTGGACATCAACGTCAGGCGGTGTATGCGGATTTTAGTGTGTTCGACCGGAAAACTGGGGAGTATCTCGGTAAGGTTGAACCCCAAAAGGTCTTTTATCCAACGGCGCAAGACCAGCCTGCGACTGAAGTGGGGCTGCGTTCAACACCGAAGGAGGACCTCTATATTATCTTATCAACCTGGAATCAGGATTCGTCCGCTACCTTCAAGTTTTACGTTAATCCGCTTGTCAGCTGGTTGTGGATTGGCGGTGTAGTAGTTGTGCTGGGTGCGATTTTTGCGTTGTGGCCAGGCAGAGGCAGCGCTACCGGTTCTAAATATTTACAGACTGTGCGGTTGTCTCAGTCTACGAAGTAAGGAGGTTCAGGACAATGAAAAAATATCTGGTTATTCTGACCCTCATTCTACTGCTTCTCCCCAGCGCGGCATATGCGGTACAGGACTGGCAGACCAAAGATATTCCGTCAGACGTGGAAGCCGGCCTAATCGTTGTCCCCGATGGATACAATGTGAGCCTGTCGATTGATGATTCACCAAATGCGGAGCAGATGCGGAAAATCATCCGGGAGAAAATGTTCAGGGACGGTATGAACAAGGATCAGCTCTATGCATACCTGACCGGAATTTATGGTGAAAAGGTTTTGGCTGAGCCGCCGAAAAAAGGCTTTGACCTATTAGCTTGGCTATTGCCGCTGGTAGCGACGATCGGCGGAGCGGCAGTTGTTTACTTCGGCATTGGTAAATGGGCTGGAAAAGCCAGGCCAGAGCGCAATTTGGGTGTCAGTATTGACCCCGAATATCAGGATAAACTGGACGAACAGATGAAAAGGTACCTGTAACGGATAGGAGGGAGTCAATTGAGTGCTCTTTTCGAAATTTTATTGGCATTAGGTGCGCTGTTGTTGGTAGGTTTACCCCTGTTTCGCAGCATGCGTGGGGAAGAATTTGACGACCTTTCACCGCTAAGGCCCAGTTTAGCGGCGGATAAGGAAGTAATCATGACTGCATTGGGAGAGATTGAGTTCGATTACCGGATGAACAAGCTTTCCGAAGAGGATTATAAAACGCTTAAGAACAGCTATTCAGGCGCGGCAGTCGAAATTATCAAGGCTGAGGAAAAAAGTTCCGTTCCGGTTAAGGACCGCAAGACCAAAGCCAAAAGCAAAGCTACTCAACCGAACACGAAAGCGATTGAGGATGAAATTGAAGCCGAACTTAAGGCGATGGATCGGGATAATCGCTAGGCCCTGTTCATTTTGCGTTTTTTTTCTTGGGATGGAAAGGTAGGGTTACATGAAAAAACTCCTGATATATCTAGCTGCAATTATGAGCTTGCTAATGGCATCGGTCTCCGGTGTTGCGGCAGCCACAACCAATCAAGCTCAGCTGCCGGTCGCGCAGGTTAACTTTATTGGTGTTTATCCCAGCCAAACCGGGGGGGCTGGATGTTCAAGAAATCTTTCAGTTGACCAATAGCACTAAACAAACCCTGACTGGCGGTAGCTTGGTTGACCCTAACGGTAAACAGAAAACAGGTTGGTTTATTCCCTTGCCGCAGGGATTCCAAAATCTCAGTGTGCAGCAAGGCCTGAGTAAGGGCGATTATGCGGTCGTGAAAGACGGGTTTCAGGTGTACAAGCCGGTGAAACCGGGCACGGCTGAAATCGGCATCGTTTATAGCCTGAGCTCGAATGCCCCGGTTACTTTTACCAAGAAGTTTCCTTTTACGACCAATGCTTTGTTAATTGACGTTCCGAAAAACAGCTTTACCATTGCCGGTAAGGGATTGCAGCAAATGCAAACCTTAACCGACCAAGGCGTGGACTATGTACGCTATGTCTATAACGGCGCTTTCCAGCTCGGCGATCAGATTGACATTACGGTTAATCCGGCAACGGCAACCGCAGCAGGTGCCAACAGTGCGGATAATAAGGTAGCCGCGGGATATAATGTGCCTTGGCATCCGGACGGACATGTCGCGTTCTTTACTTCGGAACCATTATCCTACA
>DATAMA010000173.1:0-4899 GCA_036260765.1 Desulfobacteria bacterium
TTCGTTAGGATCGTTCGTGTGGGATTCATTGAGTTCGGAAGAAAATGTCGATTGTTCGCCGTTCATGGTTTTGGCACTTTGTTCGTATGAGTCTTTAATATCCTGGTCTGTCATCTGACGTCCTCCTTCGCACACATTTCACACTGGCACGTCGTCCAAGCTCAGTACCTAGTTTTCGCTATTGTGTGGATGAACTATACCGGGAGTGGTTGATTCAGTGAGATATGGATATTATATAGAGTGTCTTCCGATAAATTTTTGGGCTGGAGGAAGGGTTCATGACAGATAACACCACCAGACAGCGTCAACGCCTGGAAACGTTGAAACAGATTATCCGCGATGTGCACAACAATCACGACCCGCAAGAACTTAAGGAAAGGTTCAAGAAATTAATCAAAGATACCGGGGCGACAGACATTGCGCAAATGGAGCAGGAACTGATCGCCGAGGGAATGCCGGAATCGGAAATTAAACGGTTATGTGACGTGCATGCTTTGGTTTTCAGGGAAAAGCTGCCGGAGCAACAGCGACCGGAAGAAACGTCGGGACATCCGGTACATACCTCTAAACTGGAAAACCGGGCGATTGAGCAAGTAATTGGACAAATTCACTCTTTGATTGATTCGCTCCAACAACAGGGACTGCAGGAGCAACTGCTTACTACATGGCGTGAAACGCAGCAAAAGCTCCTGCAACTTGATAGGCATTATAGTCGAAAGGAAAATATTTTGTTCCCTTATCTTGAAAAACATGGGATCAGCGGCCCGCCCTCGGTGATGTGGGGTGTCGATGACGATATTCGCAAGGAATTAAAAGAGATCAGCAAATTTTTGGCTGAGCCGATTCAATCGAAAGGAAAATTGGAACAATTTATTACCGAAACGGTACTACCGTGCCTAAATGCCATCAAGGAGATGATCTTTAAAGAGGAAAATATCCTTTTTCCGATGAGCCTCGATACTTTAAACGCGGAAGAGTGGGCGGCAATAGCCGGGCAAAGTGATGACATCGGCTATTGCCTGGTAGAGCCGGAGCGGAATTGGCGGCCAAAACCGGGGACAGCCGCATCTGCTACAGTTCCTCGAACAGAGACTGCCAGAGGAACTGTCAGGTTTAAGACCGGGACCCTTAGTCCCCAGGAACTGGAACTGCTGCTAAATCACTTGCCGCTGGATATTACCTTTGTCGACAAGGACAATAAGGTTAAATATTTTTCGGCGGGTAAAGAGCGGATTTTTCCCCGTACACCGGCGATTATCGGCCGGGAGGTGCAAAACTGCCATCCGCCGGACAGCGTGCATGTAGTCAACAAAATCGTGGAGGAATTCCGGAGCGGCACTCGGGATTCCGCTGATTTTTGGCTCAAAATGAACGGGATGTTTGTCTATATCCAGTATTTTGCGGTACGCGATGAAGCCCATAACTACCTGGGAACATTGGAAGTAACCCAAAATGTTGCACCGCTGCAAAGCCTGAAAGGGGAAAAAACGGCTGTTGGATTGGTAGACTGTTTTAGACCGGGTGAAAATGATTGGAAGATATAGCAGGAGTCTGAGCCGATTAGGGAGAAGAGAGCCTTAACGCGATTTTTAAGTTACTGATTCAGTTTGGGGGGATTCTTGATGGCTGAGAACGAAACAGCTTTGCCCCGGCGGGAAGAGATACCGTCGGAGGATAAATGGCGGCTGGAAGATATTTATGCCGACGATCAACACTGGGAACAGGATTTTCAGAAGCTGAAAGAGTTAATAACTAAGGTTAACCGGTTCAAGGGAACGCTGCAACAGCCTGGTCAACTGCTGGGTGCGCTAAGGTTACAGGATGAGATTGGGCAATTAAATGAAAGGGTGTTTGTTTACGCCCGAATGGGGCGCGATGAGGATAATGCCAATCCGGTTTACCAAACGCTAACTGACCGGGCGAATAGCTTAAGCGTGGAAGCTAGTGCAGCTCTGGCGTTTCTTGTACCGGAAATTCTCGCTATTCCGGAAGCGATGCTTAAGGATTTGTTCGATCAAGACTCGGAGCTAAGCCTCTATCGTCACTTTATTGACGAAATTACGCGGGTCCGGCCCCATGTGCTCAGTGTGACGGAAGAACAGCTTCTCGCCCAGGCAGGTGAGCTGGCTGACGCGCCGCAAAATATCTTTACCATGCTCAATAATGCCGACCTGAAATTTCCTTACATTCAGGGTGAGCAAGGCAACAATGTTGAGCTGACCAAAGGGCGCTACACTACCTTTTTAGAGAGCAAGGACAGGCGGGTAAGACACGATGCCTTTCACGCGCTTTATGCTACATACGGGGCCCAGCAGAATACCCTGGCGGCAACGTTAAATGCCTCGGTTAAAAAGGATGTTTTCTACGCCAGGGTGCACAAATATCGCTCCGCCTTGGAAGCTGCCCTCGATAACGATAACCTGCCGCTTACGGTCTACGACAACTTGATTGAGGCTGTTCATGCTAATCTTGGGCCGTTGCATCGCTATGTGGCGGTACGGAAAAAGGCCTTGGAACTGGCCGACATTCACATGTATGATCTCTACACGCCGCTTGTCCGGGAGATTGAGATGAAAATCCCTTACCGTGAGGCGCTGCGTCAGGTTGAGGAAGGTTTAGCTCCGCTCGGCCAGGAATACTTGGCTATTTTAAAGCAAGGTTTTGCGTCGGGTTGGATTGATGTGCGGGAGAATCAGGGTAAAACCAGCGGCGCTTACAGTTGGGGCGCTTATGTTACGCATCCTTACGTGTTGCTTAACTGGCAGGATAACGTCAATAATTTATTCACAGTTGCCCATGAAATGGGCCATTCCCTGCACACCTATTATTCGAACAAATCTCAGCCCTATGTTTACGCGGGCTATAAGATTTTCGTGGCGGAAGTTGCCTCGACGGTAAACGAAAGCCTGCTGATGCAGCATATGCTGCGGCAAACCACAGATAAACAGACGCGGCTCTATTTACTTAATTACTACCTGGAACAGTTCCGCGGTACAATCTATCGTCAAACCATGTTTGCCGAATTTGAGAAAGATGTCCACGCCCGGATAGAGGCGGGGGAAGCGTTGACCGTGGACTCCTTGAATAAAGTCTACCATGATTTAAATGTGACCTATTATGGGCCTGATATTGTCGTTGATCCGGAAATAGATCTGGAATGGGCCAGAATTCCTCACTTTTATACTAATTTTTACGTTTACAAGTATGCGACCGGTTTTTCCGCGGCAACTGCCCTGTCCCAGCAGATTCTGAACGAGGGCGAGCCGGCGGTCAAACGCTACCTCGAGTTCCTCAAAGGCGGTAGTTCTGATTATCCGGCAAATCTGTTGCGCAAAGCCGGCGTGGATATGACGACACCGGAACCGGTAACGGCGGCGTTAAAAGTTTTTGCGGACACGGTGGCAGAACTGGAAAGTTTGCTTTAGTTGAGGGCATTTAGTGCCTGGTTTTTTTGCCAGTTGGGTGGCATCCAGGTATATTCAGGGAAACGGCTAAGGGACTTGACAAAGCTTGATAGCACCAGTTTAAGGTCAAAATGTAATCCTTTTTAACCTTTAGTTTTTATATAACAAAAAGGTTACTAACTAGAAGGCTGTCTCAGATAGGAATTTTAAATTTCTATTAATGAGACAGCCTTTTTGTTGTGCTAAAAACTTAACGATTGTCGGGTCCGCAAACTGTTAATAAACCGCGAAATGTTGTACAGACTATATCTAGTGCTGTAACAGGGGAGGGTGGTTTAGGATTGTGGACGTTGCTACGTAAAAAACGGAAAAACAACAGCCCAATCCCCCCAGCCGCAGTAAGTTATGACAATCCCGCCAGTGCACAGCCTTTGAAGTCTAGGCTTAACGATAATAAGCGGGAACTCCAGAATTTCTTTGCACAATGTAGCGACATCGTCTTTCGGGAGTTTACGGGCAAAGGTTATAGGTTGCTCCTCGTTTATCTGGATACCATGGTGGACAAAAAACTTATTAATGAAAGCATCTTACACGCCGTTAAAAGTGAACGGTTAAGTGCTGAAGCGGGCGGGGAGCAACTGCTTAAACAATTGGCAGACAAAGTGGTGGAAAACTGTGAGGTCAAACAGCTTGGCTCTTTTAAACAGGCCCTGGATGCGATACTTTCCGGCGATACAGTGGTATTTACGGAAAGTGTGAGCACGGCCTTTGCAGTTAGCAGTCAGGGCTACGATTTCCGCCCGGTTGAAGAACCACTAACGGAATCTGTAATCAGAGGGCCGCGGGAGGGGTTCACGGAAAACCTGAATACGAACATCTCCCTGGTTCGCCGCCGGCTCAAAACGCCTGATTTAAAATTCGAAGCATATTCGCTTGGAGAAAGGACTAATACCCGGGTTGTCATTGCTTACCTCAAAGAGGTAGCCAACCCGGAGATATTAAATGAAGCAAAAAACAGATTGCAGCGGATTAAGATTGACTCAATTCTGGAGAGCGCCTATATCGAGGAGTTAATCGAAGATACCCCGTTTACAGTGTTTCCCCAGCTTGAGGCAACGGAACGGCCGGATAAAGTGGCAGCCGGCCTGTTAGAAGGCCGAATCGCGATTATAGTTGATGGGACGCCGTTTAGTTTACTGCTGCCGACGACAATGTTTCAACTCCTGCAATCAAGCGAGGATTATTATCAACGTTTTCCTTCGGCAATTTTGATCAGGCTGATTCGCTTTGGTTTTTTAAATCTTGCCTTGTTGGCGCCGGCAATTTATGTTGCAATAACTACGTTTCACCCGGAAATGCTGCCGACTCCCTTGCTCATAAGCATTATGGCGGCGCGTGAAGGGGTGCCATTTCCTACGGCAATTGAGGTTGCTGTAA
The DNA here is from genome assembly GCA_036260765.1 of Desulfobacteria bacterium. Taxonomy (GTDB): domain Bacteria; phylum Bacillota; class Desulfitobacteriia; order Desulfitobacteriales; family JAJXUE01; genus DATAMA01. The sequence continues at coordinate 4,842 of DATAMA010000173.1, forward strand.
TCGAATTTACCTTTGAAGCGCTGCGTGAGGCGGGTGTGCGTTTGCCTAAGCCGGTTGG
>DATAMA010000184.1:0-1870 GCA_036260765.1 Desulfobacteria bacterium
ACGGAAATCGACTGTTCCATGCTGAGGGCACGGGTAAAGCGAAATCCGCCAAACGGGATGCTTCTGGTAAACAACAACCGATTTCGCTCAAATATGCTGATATGGGTCGTATTCGCCCCGGTAGAGATAAACATATCCCAACCGTCACCGGCCTGTTTGCGTTCTGTATTCAAGAAGACCCGGCTTAACGCTAATGATTCAAGGTCAAATACCTTTGCATTTAACTCTGCCTGCGCCAGTATTTGCACCATCTGCTGAATTACCGAGCGACGGGTTGCCGCAACCATAACTTCCATCTGCTTGGCTTTTTTGTCCTCACTGAGTACAGCAAAGTCCAGGACCAGCTCCGCCGGAGGCAAGGGAATCTGTCCCTCGGTCTGGAACTTGACCGCTTGTTCAAGCTCACTTTTTTTCATCATCGGCAACGTAAAATTACGGACAAAGACATATTGGCTGGGCACCGCTGAAATTACATCACTGCCTTTAGCCCCGAGCATTTGCCAGAGCTGCTTAAGCGCCGCGACCAATTCCTCCGGATTATTAATTGTTCCCCCAATAGCTGCTCCCTGCGGAGTAGGCACAGCAGCATATTTCTTTAGGCCGCTGCGGGGATTGACAACTGCCCCTTTGATTGCATAACTGCCGATATCCAACGCTACCGTATCCGAAGCAAACAGTGCCATGCAATAGACTCCCTTACCTGATTTATTGCCAACCGATTAAACGAAGATAGCTAGACACAAGCCTTTCCCCATAAAAAAGCGCTACAACACTGCCAAAGGCTAAAAATGTGCCAAACGGGATCTGGGTTTTGCGCCCCCCGCCTTTGGTGGTGATGTAGATGACCCCAACGATTGTACCGCTTAAAGCAGCGATAAAAATAGCGATGGGTATCAGAGGCCAGCCGAGAAAGGCTCCGAGCATTAGGGCAAGTTTAATGTCCCCCTCGCCCATGCCTTGCGGATAGAAAAACCAAATAATAAAGAAAAATAGTCCGGCACCAAGCGCGGATAAAAATCCGGAAATTGGTGTCGGGGAATGCGTAATAAGCGTAAAGAGCAACCCTAATACAGTACCGGGAAGGACTAACTTATTAGGGATGATCAGATGTTCCAAATCAATAAATGCGATAACCACCAGTAAGCAGAGAAAAACGAGATGCACAATAAGTCCTGCGCTTAACCCATCGTACCGATAGGCTAAAACAAACAGCATTCCCGTAAGTGCTTCGACCAGGGGATAGCGCCAAGATATATGCGAACGGCATTGCCGGCATTTTCCGCCTAAAAAAATATAACTGAGTACGGGAAAAAGATCATACCATTTTAAAACATAACCGCAATCCGGGCAGTGTGAGCCCGGCCAGGCGATCGATTCCTGGCGCGGAATGCGATAGATGCAGACATTGAGAAAGCTACCGATGATTAAGCCAAAGAGGAGAACTATAAAGGTATATATAATGTCCATAGATTACACCATTTTTCAAAAAGTGAAGAGGCAGAGGCACGCAGACCCCTGCCTCAAATTACACATTGAAACTTAGTACTTTAAAGCGCCAAATTTAAGTTATTTAGGCCACACCTGGGTGCCTGGCGTACCACCTTGAATGTTATATACCGTAACTGTGCCGCTGTTTGCATCATATATAATTGCATTAGAACCATTTCCAACCTGTTTTTGGTCCTGCTGAGCTGTCGGCACATTGTTAATATAGCCAGGCACTAAGGCAGTGATGCTTGACGGAGTGGTCGTCGTTCCATTTGACTGCTGCATATAACGATCTACGGCATCCTGTAAGGTTTTACCACTGGCAATGTCAGCATTAATTTTTGACTGATAAACGATTCCCGCAATTTTCGGAATTGCTACC
>DATAMA010000194.1:0-7352 GCA_036260765.1 Desulfobacteria bacterium
CAGGTGAGGAAATGGTCGTACAGGTGATTAAGGATGGCAAGGAGAGCGGGCAAGGGGTTGCCTACCTTGACGATGGAACGATGATTGTGGTTGACGGAGGCAAAAGGTACATTGGGCAGAGCATCGGCGTTTTGGTAACGAGCGTTTTGCAGACTGCAGCGGGAAGAATGATTTTTGCCAAACCAAAAACAATTGAAAAGAAAAGTGTAGAAGCTCACCAGCCGTTAAATGAGGTGAACTTGATTGGCTAAAGTAGCTGCGCTCATTCCAGCAGCCGGCCAGGGTACGCGGATGGGCGCGAAGGTTAATAAACAATTGCTAAAGTTGTTTGGTAAACCGGTACTCGCTTATACATTAGAAGTATTCCAACAGTGCAGTTTGATTGATCAAATCATTGTTGTTGCTGCAAAATCGGAAATCCCTGTAATCGAAAGGGAAATCGTCCAGGCCTATCATTTTACTAAAGTGGTAGGCATAGTGCCCGGAGGGGAGCAGCGCCAGGATACGGTTCGCAAAGGTTTGGAGAATATGGACTCTGCCGTAGAATGGGTGGTCGTGCATGATGGTGCTCGACCGCTTTTACTGTTGGCTGAGGTGGAGAATATTGTAAAACGGGCGCTTGCTGAGGGTACGGCGATGATTGCCGCGGTTCCGGTTAAAGATACGATTAAACAGGTGGATTCGGCCGGGAAAATACGGGTAACCTTACCACGTAAAACCCTTTGGGCGGCGCAGACTCCACAGGTTTTCCCGAAATCGTTGTTAATCGCTGCGCACAGGCAGAGCGTTTTGGACGGCATAAGCGCAACAGATGACGCAGGTTTAGTGGAAATGACCGGGGTTCAAGTCGCGGTAACCATGGGCAGCTATGAAAATATTAAGATTACTACCCCGGAAGATCTTGATTTGGCATTAGGTATTTTACGGAGGAGAAACGCGGGATGAGAGTAGGTTTTGGCTATGATGTCCACCGTTTGGTGCCGGGCAGAGATCTGATATTAGGCGGAGTGAAGGTAGAGTATCCATTGGGCCTTGAGGGCCACTCAGATGCCGATGCTTTGCTGCATGCCATTATGGATGCCTTAATCGGAGCAGCTGCATTGGGGGATATCGGTCGTCATTTCCCGGATACTGACAATAAGTATCTGGGCATTTCCAGCCTGAAACTGTTGGCTCAGGTGAACAAGTTAATTGGAGATGCTGGTTTTACGCTGGGCAATCTCGACGCTACAATCGTTGCACAACGCCCTAAACTTGCTTCGTTTATTCCTAGTATGGTTAAGTTAATTGCGGAAACGTTAGGTGTCAACATCAGTCAGGTCAACGTTAAGGCTACTACGACGGAAGGACTTGGCTTTACCGGCAGCGGGGAAGGAATTGCTGCCTATGCAGTTGCCTGTTTGGAAACTAAGCAGGCTTGAGAAATCTGCTCCCGAGTGCCATAATAACTATGCATTGATGAAAAATTAGGAGGTCCCGGCGAAAAGTGGAAAAGATCAGAGTAAGATTTGCGCCTAGCCCGACTGGGCCATTGCATATCGGTGGCGCGCGTTCCGCCCTATTTAATTATCTTTTGGCCAAGCGATTTGGCGGAGAATTTATCGTGAGAAGTGAGGACACTGACTTGGAACGTTCCAGCCGAGAGTCCGAACGCAATATATTAGACGCATTACGCTGGCTTGGTATTACCTGGGATGAGGGGATAGAAGTTGGCGGGGAATATGGACCATATCGTCAAACGGAGAGACTTGATCTTTACCGTGAATATACTCAGCGGTTAATTGATATGGGGGTAGCCTATAAATGCTATTGTTCCGAAGAAGAAATTGAGGCCGAAAGACAGGCACTAATCGCTAAAGGAGAAACTCCGCGTTATTTAGGAAAATGTCGTTGCCTCACTCCGGAACAGGTCAAAGTTTATGAAGCAGAAGGACGTAAACCGGTAATTCGTTTTCGGGTGCCTGAAGACCAAACTCTCACAATCTCTGATTTGGTTAGAGGGGATGTAAGCTTTGAGTCAAATGGTATCGGTGACTTTGTAATCGTAAAATCGGACGGTATACCTACTTATAATTTTGCTGTGGTTGTAGACGATACCACAATGAAAATTACGCATGTTATCCGTGGGGAGGAGCATTTGTCTAACACCCCGCGCCAGTTGCTAATTTATCAGGCCTTAGGGTTGACTCCGCCCAAGTTTGGTCATATCTCGTTAATTCTGGGTAAGGACCGCAGTAAGATGAGTAAAAGGCACGGCTCAGTTTCTGTTGTCCATTACCGGGAAAAGGGATATCTTCCGGAGGCGATTGTGAATTTTATCGCCCTGTTGGGATGGTCTCCGCAAGGTGAAAATGAGTTCTTGTCAATGCAGGAGCTTTGCGAGCAATTCAGCCTTGACCGTGTTTCCAAGAGCCCGGCAGTATTTGACATGGACAAGCTCAATTGGTTAAACGGCAGTTACATCAAACGAACTTCACCTGAGCGAATTGCCCGTTTGGCTATACCTTATCTTGAGGAAGCAGGACTGTTAGTCGCGCCGCTCGACGAAGCTAAGTTTCAATGGGTAGTGGATATGGTTATTGCGATTCAGGAACATCTTGAATATGTTGCCCAGATTACCGATTATAGCTCGTATTTCTTCGGCAGTGAGGTGACGCTGAAGTCTGACGAGGCGCGCGAAGTCTTGGCACAGGAGCAGGTTAAAGCGGTAACTGATTTGTTCCTTGAGAGGTTGGCGGCAGCGGAGGAACTTACTATCGCTTCGGTCAAGTCCTTAATCAAGGGGATTGGTAAGGAATTAAAACTGGGCGGAAAGCAGGTCTTTATGCCATTACGGGTTGCCTTAACCGGTGAAACGCATGGACCGGAACTGTATAACATTATTCCGCTATTAGGGAAAGAGCAGGCCGCAGCAAGAGTGAAATCAGCTTTAGCCCAGGTGAAGTAATCGGTAATTGACTTGGCAATTAGCGGGAGATTATAATACTAGTATTAATGGCATTGTATAAAGATCGTAAATGCGATGAACGGGAAGGTAAGCAAGGTATCCCTGGCAGAGAGGACCACCTGGGCTGAAAGTGGTCCAAGGTAACTTGCTGAAGTGCACCCGGAAGCAGGTTAGCTGAAAAATAGTAGGCGGACCCGGTTGACTACCGTTACCAGTTGCTCCGGCTCGAGTAAAAAGCTCGGTTGGAGTGAAAAAGTGGAGTTCTAATGGACTCAAACAGAGTGGAACCACGGGTCCTCTTCGTCTCTGTAGACAGAAGAGGACTTTTTTTATTTACAAGGGTGGGGGGCTATACGATATGTTCGGGCGAATCCGTAAAGACATAAAAGTTATTTTTGAACGTGACCCCGCGGCCAGAAGCGTAGGGGAGGTAATTCTCTGTTACCCGGGTTTTCACGCGATCCTGCTGCATCGTGTCGCTCACTATTTTTATCTTAAGGGATGGATAATATTGCCCCGCCTGATTTCCCAGTTAGGCAGGTTCCTTACCGGTATCGAAATTCATCCCGGCGCAAAGATCGGCGAGGGTTTGTTTATCGACCATGGTATGGGAGTAGTTATTGGCGAAACTGCAGAATTAGGAAATAACGTTACAATTTATCAAGGGGTAACGTTAGGCGGAACCGGGAAAGAAAAAGGGAAGCGGCACCCCACGATTGGTAGTAACGTCGTAATTGGTGCGGGGGCAAGGGTGTTAGGTTCGTTCACAGTTGGGGATAATGTAAAAATTGGCGCGGGTTCAGTTGTCAATAAACCAGTGCCGCCAAACACGACCGTAGTCGGAGTCCCCGGCAGGGTGGTTGTACGAAATGGAGTAAATATTGCTGATGCGGATGCTTCGATCGATTTGCACCATGATTTACTTCCTGACCCTGTGGCAGAAATGCTGATCTGTATGCAAAGAAAAATTGTGCGGTTGGAACATAGAATTAGTGAATTGGAGGGAAATCGTAGTGACACTTAAGGTATACAATACGATGACTCGAAAGAAGGAAGAATTTGTCCCGCGGGATCAGGGAAAGGTTACAATCTACGCATGTGGACCGACTACGTATAACTACTTTCACTTGGGTAATGCCCGAATGTTAGTTGTTTTTGATACGATTCGCCGCTACCTTGAGTACACAGGGTATAAGGTAACTTATATTCAAAATTTTACCGATATTGATGATAAGATTATTAATCGGGCCAAGGAAGAGAATATGGATGCTCTCGCCCTGGGCCAGAAATACATCGATGAATACTTTAAAGATGCTGATCTGTTAAACGTTAAGCGGGCTGATATTCACCCTAAAGCGACAGAACATATTCCGGAAATGATTACCATGATCGCTAGGCTAATTGAAAAAGGGTTAGCCTACGAGGTCGATGGAGATGTTTACTTTGAAGTGCATAAATTCCCCGGATATGGGAAACTTTCCGGCCGGGACCTTGACGACTTACAGGCCGGAGCTAGGGTCGATATCGATGAACGGAAGAAAAATCCGTTAGATTTTGCCTTGTGGAAAGCGGCCAAGTTGGGAGAACCTTATTGGACGAGTCCGTGGGGTAAGGGGCGTCCGGGTTGGCATATTGAATGTTCGGCAATGGCACTCAAATATCTTGGAGCAGGTTTTGATATCCATGGTGGCGGCGGAGATCTGGTCTTTCCGCATCATGAGAACGAAATTGCCCAGGCAGAAGGATATCTAGATTCTGGAATTTTTGCCCGTTACTGGTTGCACAACGGATTTATCACGGTAAACCAGGAAAAAATGTCCAAGTCCTTAGGAAACTTCTTTACTGTCCGTGATATTTCGGCTAAGTATTCCGGGCAAGTGATTCGCTTTTACCTGGTTGGGACGCATTACAGAAGCCCTCTGGATTTCGATGACAAAAAGCTGGAAATGAGCAGAAAGGGACTGGAACGGTTAACCGCCACATGTACTCGTTTGAAAGAGGCAATTGCATTAGAAAATGTTGACGGCACTGTAGTGGGTAATACTGATAAATTAACCGCGGTGGTAAACAATACATATCAAAACTTTAAGAATGCCATGGAAGATGATTTTAACACCGCGTTAGCTGCTGCTACCCTGTTTGAACTCAGTAAAGAAGCTAATATTTATCTTACCGACTATATCCCTTCGGCAGCTGGGCGTGATGCCTTGCAGCAGGTATTAGCGGCATTTGAGAAGTTAGGGAATGTACTTGGACTTGATTTATTGGCTGCGGAAAAAGTAGACGATAGTTTGGTTGACGGCTTGATGCAGTTAATTATCGATGTGCGGCTTAGGGCGCGTCAGGCAAAGGATTGGGCTACGGCAGACAAAATCCGTGATGGATTAAAAGAGTTGAACGTTATTTTAGAAGATACGCCACAAGGCGTACGTTGGAAACGCAAATAGAGTCCAACGATAAGAAGTGGTGACTATTTAGTGGATGCAAGAGAAACAAATGCTTTGGCCCTTGCTTATTTGGGTGACGCTGTTTATGAATTGGAGGTACGCAAGTATTTACTTAACCAAGGGCTGACCAAAGTTAAAGAGTTACATCAAACAGCAATCAAGCTGGTCAAGGCGACAACCCAGGCCAACGCGATCCACCGCATGCTTCCACAATTAAATGAAGAAGAAGTGGGTATTGTCAAAAGGGGCAGGAACGCCAAGTCAGGCACAACGCCCAAACATACAGAGGTCATTGATTATCGGTATGCCACAGCATTCGAATCGCTAATTGGCTTTTGGTATATGAACGGAAATATGACGAGAATTGCCTGGGCCTTTGATATCGCCAGAGCCGTTGTTGAAGAGCGAGAGGCTACTGCGCTTACTTAATTTGGGTAAGGACGGGATGAACATGGATGATTTTGTATATGGACGTAATCCAGCGTTAGAAAGCCTAAAAAGCGGAAGACCGGTAAATAAGCTGCTGATCGCGCGAGGGGCAGTAACGGGACCGGTTAGGGAAATAATGGCCTTAGCGCGCGAACAAGGGCTTCCGGTTCAACAGGTCGATCGTAAGGTTTTGGATACCGCCGTAGGGAACACTAATCACCAAGGGGTACTCGTTTATCTTGCTGCAAAGGAATATGTCGAGTTAGAGGATATTCTTGCTGCAGCTGCTAAAAAAAATCAACCCCCGTTCATTTTGGCTTTGGACGAAATTACCGATCCTCATAATTTAGGTGCACTTCTTCGGACAGCAGATGCTGCAGGGGTCCATGGTGTAGTAATCCCCAAACGACGCGCAGTGGGGCTCACCGGAGTAGTAGCCAAAACTGCTGCAGGTGCGCTGGAGCACGTTGATGTGGCCCGCGTGGCCAATCTGACCCAGGCCCTCAATACACTCAAAGAAGCGGGATGTTGGGTTGTGGGGGCGGACATGACCGGGCCGGATTATCCGTACAAGGTCGATTTACGAGGACCTCTGGTAATCGTAATCGGCGGAGAACATAAGGGCCTTGGCAGGTTGATCCGTGATAATTGTGATTTACTTGTGAAACTGCCGATGGTTGGTCATGTTCCGTCTTTAAACGCCGGTGTAGCCGGCTCAATTCTGATGTATGAAGCGCTGCGTCAAAGGATGACCACCGATTTATGAGGGAATTCTTAATTATCGATGGGTACAACGTAATTAACGGTTGGCCTGAGCTTAAGGCTTTGGCTCAAGAGAACCTGGAACACGCCAGGATGAAACTCATTGATATTGTTACCAATTACCGCGGTATCGTCGGGCTTTCCGTTATCGTCGTGTTTGACGCCTATATGGTAAAAGGACGTGGCGAACGGTGCGAAGCGGTAAACGGAGTACAGATTGTCTATTCTAAGGAAAATGAAACTGCAGATGCCGTTATTGAACGGTATACGCACTTGCTGCGTGATGAGAAGGTGTATGTAGTTACTTCGGATTGGGAAGAACAGCGGGTAATTTTTGGGAACGGAGCATACCGTGTATCAGTACGGCAACTGCGTGAAGACATCATGCAAACAGAGAAGCTCATTCGGGATAAAGCCCAAAAAACTGGGATGTCCAGAGGCATGCTTGAACACAGGCTCTCCGAAGAAGTCCGCAAAGCAATGGAACTATGGCGGCGTTCTAAATAAAAACGAATCCATTTGAACCAAATATGCGAAAAACATTGCCTGCAGTAAAAAAAGATTCGCCTTGACTGCAGGATTTTTATTCGTTTATAATGAGTATGTCCTTTTATAGAACAGCGCGGCCGCCTCCTAATGTGAAGCGCATTGTGGAGCAGTTCCTTGGGCCAAAATGTCCAATACAAAAGTGGAGGCGATAAGCTTTGAGTGTTGGCGCCCCGAGAGAAGTCACCGAAATTTTATCTGATGTGTTAGTTGACGAAGAA
>DATAMA010000199.1:0-4441 GCA_036260765.1 Desulfobacteria bacterium
CCTAAAATACACTAAATATACTTAACCCTTTACTCTATTAAACTTTAAAGCACAAAATCCTTTTTTCCTTGCCATAAAAACTTATAAGAGAACAGGCTGACCCCTTGGCACAGCCCGTTCTCTTATAAGTTTAACACGCGAATTACAACACTACCTTGTCCAGTGTCTTCGTTTCACCCATTTTTCCTGGGTGTTCCTCGAGATACGCGTTTAACCGTTTGAGGATCGGCGCGAGTTTTTCGTAAAATATTACGACCAGGTCCCCGGGCCTGGCAAATTCCAGCGCCGTACCGAAGGCCTCTACTTCAGGTAAAATAGTCTTGATTTTTTGGGTTGGGAGGCCCGCCTGAATTGCCCCTTGTCTAATTACCGCGGCAATTTCCCCAACTTGCCGGCCCCGTAAATCTTGATCCTCCTTGATAAATAGGTAATCAAAGCCTTTGCCCGCCAGTTTGCCTACCCTTTCAATGCTTTCAACCGGGCGGTCCCCAGGAACAGTTATCACCCCAACCAAACGCTTAGGATTCAGCTTTTTAGCAGCAGCTACCGTTTCCATGATCCCCGCTGCATTATGACCGTAGTCAATCATTACCTTAAAACCGTTGACCTCAAATAAATTTAGCCGGCCGGGATTATCCAGTAAACTACAGGAAAAATCCGATAAATATTTGCTAATATCCTCACTGCTAAAACCCAAGGCCCAGCTGGCGGCCACTGCGGCAAGCAAGTTCTGCACGTTATGGGCAGCCCTTCCGTCTAACGTTGCCGGGAATCCTTTTACATTACCGACCCTAAATACCTGATTGCCAACGGCGATAATTATTCTGCCCCGTTTGATGAATACAGCTGTTCCCCCAGTTCCAAGGTATTGTTTGACAAGCGGGTTTTCCGGAATAGCACTAAAAAATATTACTTTACCTTTTGTATGGGTGGCCATCTTGTTGACATAGGGATCGTCGGCATTTAGGACAACACAACTGTGTCTGCCTACAGCTTCGGCAACAACCGATTTAACGTGGGCCAAATCAGCTAAAGATTCGATTCCATATTGACCAAAGTGATCTTCGCTAATATTGGTAATTACCGCAATGTCGGCAAAATCATATCCTAATCCAGCACGCAGGATTCCTCCCCGGGCTGTTTCTAACACCGCGACATCTACTTCTGGGTCGCGTAGAATAAGTCGGGCACTATTAGGTCCAGTTGTATCACCGGCGACAATTTGTTTTTCGCCAATCCAAACTCCATCTGAATTTGTCATTCCTACCTTTAGGCCACGTTGCCGCAGGACATGCGCGATCATCCTGGTTGTCGTAGTTTTCCCATTGGTACCGGTCACCGAGATTATTGGAATCCTGCTAGGCAATCCCGTCGGGAACAGATGGTCAACAATGGCCTTTGCCACATTTCGCGGCTTTCCTTGTGCCGGGTAGAGGTGCATCCTTATCCCAGGGGCAGCGTTGACCTCAATAATTGCACTCGTTTCCGGTTCAAATGGGCAAGAAATATCGTCCGTAACCAAGTCAATCCCCGCTACGTCCAGGCCCACTATTTTTGCCGCCCTTAAAGCTATCTCCGCTTGAGTTTGATGAACCTGATCGGTAACATCAACCGCATATCCGCCGGTGCTTAAGTTTGCATTGTCCCTGAGGTAAACTGTTTCACCCTCAGCTGGAACCGTTTCCAGCGAGTAACCTTGCCTGGCAAGTGTTAAAATTACCGGTTGGTCAATTCTTATTTTGGTTAATGGCAATTCGTGTTCCTCACCACGTTGGGGATCAGAGTTGACCTGTTCAATCAACTCTCGAATGTTCCTTGTTCCATCACCTGTTACGCATGCCGAAATTCGTTCTGCAGCAGCGACAAGCCGGTTCCCAACCACTGTAAGCCGATAGTGCTTTCCGCTAATATACTTTTCGATAATAACCTCACTGCTATATTGACTGGCGATATTAAAAGCAGCTCTAATTTCGGCCTCACCTGTTAAGTTTAAGGCTACTCCCTTACCCTGGTTTCCGTTATACGGTTTTACCGCTACCGGCGAACCAAGTTTTTGAGCAAATGCCAGTGCTTCTTCTTCCGTTTTCGCTACCTGCCCTATCGGAACTGGAATTCCCGTCTCAGTCAGAAGTTGCTTGGTTAAAGTCTTATTACCGGCAATATCAACCCCAATACACCCTGTTTCTGCTGTAATAGTGGCCGCGACTCTCTTTTGGTTTTTCCCGTATCCTAATTGCAACAAACTATTTGAGCCGAGGCGCATCACCGGGATTTCACGTCGTTCACATTCCTCAACAATTGCCTTGGTACTTGGCCCTAGTTCAGCCAGGGCGGTGACTCTTTGGATTTCAGCCAGTTCCGATTCAATCAAAACCTTTTGCCCCTGTAAGATGCTGTTAACAATTTTCACTGAGGAATTAGCTGCTTGAATCGCTCCCTCCCTACACTCATACTGCATAACAATTTCATATAAATCGGGTTCATCAGTACCTAAAGTTTTACCATAAATAACATCATGTCCCGCCAGAGACATCAATTCCAAGGCCACGTGCTCAACAACATGTCCCAACAATGTACCTTCCCGCATGCGTTCAACAAAACCCCCAGGTTTACCCCTTGAGCAAAAATGTTCATTTAAGGTGGGGATAAGTCCTAATAGGTTATCGACGAATCCCTGAATTTCGTTGGTGTATACCCCGGTCCAGGTCCCCAGGCGCAGAAAAACCCTAATTACCGGTTTTGACGAATAAACGTTAGCACCTTCCAAGGCTTCAACCGACTTAATCTGCATTACTAAGAACGTCCTCCTTTAGGGAGCAACCAAAAAAATTTCTACGTTTTATATTGTGTACCAAATCCATCCAGTATATTCTACTTTATACTGTTTCCGGTAATTGGTTGTCTTGTCCTTAAATCAAAGCGGTATCCTGCCGGCAGTACATGCAGAATGACATTTCCCAGCGCGAGGGCATGTCTGGCTCCAGTTTCACTTGCATTGGTAAAACTTATCCGCTGCCCGTCTACGACAGTAACAGTTTGTGACCCAACTACTTCAAAGCAGTCAGAATCATTGACCAGAATTGCCGTATCTTCATCGATGCCGATCCCCAGATAATGTGGATTCTGTGCTATTACCGCTAACAAACGGCCTATTCTACCTCGTTGCGCAAAATGCTGGTCAATCACTACCTCCTCAACCAAAGCCATCCCTGGTGCCATACTTATTGCCGCTTTTTGCGGCGTCTCGTCGTTTTCGCCCCCGACAATCATCGTACTGCTCATTACCGACGCCCCAGCGCTTGTCCCCCCGATAATTACACCCTGTTCATAAAGAATGTGCAGGATACTATCAACTTCAGTCCCCCCAAGGGTACCTGTAATCTTCAGTTGATCCCCACCGGTAAAAAAAATACCTGTTGCCTTGCGCAAACTATCCAGTGTTGCTTTGGCATTCGCAGTCTTTCGATCCGAAATATCAAGAACTTCAACATCTCTCGCCCCTAAATCCTTGAACAGGTTATAATAAGTCTCTCCCGCCTTCTCCGGCTGATCAGTAGCAGAAGTAAGAACCACAATATTCCCCTTGCCTGCCAACTCAACAAATTTAGTCAAAATAGTACAATTGTGTTTTTTATCCTCCGCACCGCCAATAATCAGTAAGTTACCTTTTGCCTTTCTTCCCATTAATACTGTCCCCCTGAATAATTTATTCTTGCAGTCCAATCTGTTTTTTCTTGCTTTCAGGAAACCCTCTCTCATTCATGTAATAAAATGGAATAGAGGAATAATCTTCCTGAAAAAGGGGATGCACCTTGTGCCTAAAACCAAATCCAACGCCCTACTCCAATTGTATATTGACGTTGCCGCGATGGAAGTGTTGCTTTTTCAGGATGACCAGCTTGTTCGGCGCTATCCTGTCTTGTCATTTACCGATTGCCTGCCATTCGGTAAATGTATAATTGCAGACAAAAATGATGTCCCCGCTCCAGGCCAGAACGGGGCGAAGTGGCTTGCCCTAGACAAGGAGCCACTAAAGATATTCAGTTCCAGTTACGGTGATCAAGGAAGTCAATGCCATGGCATTCAAATCGGCGATGAACACGTCCAGGAGCTATTAGCCTTAGTCCCCCTTGGTACTCAAGTAGAAATAACCAATACCTCAGCAGGGCCGCAGAGTATCGCCCTTCCTAATCAGTTTGGTCGTTTCCCGGCGACCCCTTCTGCATTTCCCGTGGTTTCCGGGCCCCGATCATATATCGTTAGACGCGGGGATACAATTTGGAAACTGTCTCGCCGTTTCAATATCCCAATGGAACGAATTCTGTCCGAAAACCTTTTGCCCGACCCTAATCGGCTGGAGCCAGGCCAAATCATCAACCTGCCCCTAGCTTGGCCATAACTTTTCCTCCAACATAACCAAGTCTAGTACGGCGAACGAGGG
>DATAMA010000206.1:0-5208 GCA_036260765.1 Desulfobacteria bacterium
ATTAGGCAGAAAATTAGCTACGCCGGTCTTTGACGGTGCGACTGAGGATGATGTACTCGAAACCTTGGTCACAGCCGGGTTGCCAAACGATGGCAAGACTGTTCTGTATGACGGTAGAACAGGGCAGCCATTTGACAACAAGATTACGGTTGGATATATGTACATGTTAAAACTGGCTCACTTGGTCGACGACAAAATCCATGCTCGTTCAACCGGTCCATACTCACTTGTTACGCAGCAGCCGCTCGGTGGTAAGGCTCAGTTTGGCGGGCAGCGCTTTGGTGAAATGGAAGTTTGGGCGCTTGAAGCATATGGCGCAGCTTATACTTTGCAGGAAATTTTGACCGTTAAGTCGGATGATGTTGTCGGTAGGGTAAAAACCTACGAGGCTATCGTCAAAGGGGAAAACATTCCTGAACCGGGGGTTCCGGAATCATTCAAAGTGTTGATTAAGGAATTACAGAGCCTGTGTCTTGATGTAAAGGTCTTGTCAGAGGATAATCAAGAGATTGAGATTCGCGAACGCGATGAAGATATCAGCGAAACGGCGAAGGAACTGGGCATCGACATTCAAGGCGATGCAACCAACGAGGAACCTGCGGAACTGGGTCTTGATATTCAAGACGATGCGCCCGAGGCCGAGTATGAAGACAATTTTCCGAATGAGCCGTTTGAACAGGGCGATTACGATAACGATAGCGGTAGCGGTAGCGATAACGACAACGACCTTGAATAGTACCCATGGCGAAGGGAGAGAGAGTCTGTGCTCGATGTCAACAACTTTGACCGGATGAGAATCGGTCTTGCTTCTCCTGAACAAATCCGAGCCTGGTCCAGCGGGGAAGTAAAAAAACCGGAAACAATCAACTATCGAACTTTAAAACCGGAACGGGACGGCCTTTTCTGCGAAAGAATTTTTGGCCCTACCCGTGACTGGGAATGTCATTGCGGAAAGTATAAACGGGTTCGTTACAAAGGGATCGTCTGCGATCGTTGCGGTGTAGAAGTTACTCGTTCCAAGGTCCGCCGTGAACGGATGGGACACATTGAACTGGCAGCTCCAGTTTCTCACATCTGGTATTTCAAGGGGATTCCGAGCCGTATGGGGTTACTGCTCGACATGTCTCCACGTTCCCTGGAAAAGGTGCTGTACTTTGTTTCGTACATCGTCCTTGATCCGGGTGAAACCCCACTGATGAAGAAACAATTGCTGACGGAAACGGAATACCGGGAATATCGTGAAAAGTACGCAAATCAGTTTGACGCAGGGATGGGCGCCGAGGCAATCAAAAAATTGCTGGAAGAAATCGAACTGGACAAATTGAATGCGGAGCTTAGAAAAGAGCTGCGGGAAGTAACCGGACAACGAAGGGTCAGGGCAATTCGCCGTCTAGAAGTTGTTGAGGCGTTTAATAATTCAGGAAATCGTCCGGAATGGATGGTTATGGATGTAGTTCCGGTGATCCCCCCTGAACTGCGCCCGATGGTCCAGCTGGATGGAGGCAGGTTCGCAACTTCTGACCTCAATGATCTCTATCGTCGGGTAATTAACCGTAATAACAGGCTGAAGCGCCTGCTGGACCTTGGAGCACCGGATATCATTGTTCGCAATGAAAAACGGATGCTTCAGGAAGCGGTTGATGCCCTAATCGATAATGGACGGCGCGGTCGGCCGGTAACAGGCCCGGGAAACAGGCCGTTAAAATCGTTAAGCGATATGCTTAAGGGCAAACAGGGACGGTTCCGGCAGAATCTGCTGGGCAAACGGGTTGACTATTCCGGACGCTCAGTAATTGTGGTCGGTCCTGAATTGAGAATGCACCAATGTGGTTTGCCAAAGGAAATGGCCCTGGAATTATTCAAACCGTTTGTGATGAAACGGTTAGTAAATGATGGGCATGCGCATAACATCAAAAGCGCCAAACGGATGGTTGAAAGAGTCCGGCCGGAAGTCTGGGACGTATTGGAAGAAGTTATTACGCAGCACCCTGTGCTTTTGAACCGGGCGCCGACTTTGCACCGCCTGGGTATTCAGGCCTTTGAACCGATACTTGTCGAAGGGCGTGCCTTGCAGATTCATCCTCTAGTATGTACTGCGTATAATGCAGACTTTGACGGCGACCAGATGGCTGTTCATGTGCCGCTTTCTGCAGAAGCACAGGCGGAAGCAAGGTTACTAATGTTGTCTGCAAACAATATTTTGAATCCGAAGGACGGCCGACCGGTTGCTTCACCTACCCAAGACATGGTTTTGGGATCGTACTATCTGACGGTGGAAAGGCCTCACTCGAAAGGCGAAGGCAAAGCTTTCAGGGATTTCGATGAAGCGTTTTTTGCCTATGAATCCGGGGCTATCGATTTGCACGCTAAGGTTAAGGTTCGTGTGGATGGCGTAATTAAGGAAACAACCGTTGGAAAACTGATTTTCAACAGCGTTATTCCGCCGGAGGTTGGCTATATTGAAGAAGTAGCCAGCAAGAAGGTTTTAGGAAACATTGTGGCCAAATGTCACCGCCTGCTTGGGAGTGCCGCTGCCGCCGATATGCTTGACGGGATCAAGAAACTCGGCTTTAAGTACTCGACCCGCGCAGGAATTACCGTAGGGATTACTGATATCGTGGTACCGGAAGAAAAACGGACTATTCTTAGCGAGGCGGATGTTGCGGTCGGTAAGGTAGAACAACAGTACCGGCGCGGTTTGATTACTAACGAAGAACGCTATCAGTTAGTTATTGGCATCTGGAACAAGGCCACAGATAATGTAACGAAGAGCCTGATGGATACGTTGGACAGATTCAACCCGGTGTATATGATGGCGACATCCGGTGCGCGTGGTAATGTCCAGCAGTTGCGTCAGCTGGCAGGGATGCGCGGCTTGATGGCTGATCCTTCAGGACGGACCATTGAGTTGCCGATTAAGGCAAACTTCCGTGAAGGGCTTACAGTGCTGGAATACTTTATTTCTACGCACGGTGCAAGGAAAGGCTTGGCCGATACGGCGTTAAGAACAGCTGACTCTGGGTATCTAACCCGGCGTTTGGTGGACGTGTCCCAGGATGTGATTGTACGGGAAGAAGACTGTGGTACAACCACAGGGATCATGTTGGATGATATCAAAGACGGTACCGAAATAATTGAAAAACTTGAGGAACGCCTTGTTGGCCGTTATATCATGGAGAGTGAAGCCAACATCGTGGACCCGAACACTGGCGAAGTGCTGTTGAGCATTGATCCGAATACCGAGATCAGTGAAGAAACTGCGAAGGAAATCGTTCAAGCACTGCAAAAGGCCGGACGTCATACAATTGCGATTCGCTCCGTACTCACCTGTAAGACGCGTTACGGCGTATGTAAGAAGTGCTATGGCCGTAACCTGGCGACAGGGCGACAGGTAGAAATCGGTGAGGCAGTCGGAATTATCGCTGCTCAGTCAATCGGAGAACCGGGTACACAGCTGACGATGAGAACATTCCATACCGGAGGCGTTGCCGGTGAAGACATTACCCAAGGTCTACCGAGGGTTGAGGAATTGTTTGAGGCACGTAAACCAAAGGGCCAAGCGATCATTGTAGAAGCTGGGGGAACAGTCAGCATCCAGGAAGTGAAAGGCAAACGCGAAGTCGAACTGGTAACCGAAACCGGTGAACACCAGACCTATGCTGTGCCTTACGGGTCGCGTCTTAAAGTCCGGGATGGACAGAAAATCGAAGCGGGTGATGAGCTGACTGAGGGATCGGTCAACCCCCATGATATTCTCAAAGTTAAGGGTATCCGCGGTGTGCAAATGTATCTGCTGCGTGAAGTACAGAGAGTTTACCGGCTTCAGGGTGTTGACATTAATGACAAACACATTGAAGTAATGGTGCGGCAAATGTTGCGCAAGGTAAAGACCGAAGACCCAGGGGATACGGGCCTGTTGCCTGGCGGTCTAATTGACATCTTTGACTTTGAAGAGGAAAATGCGAGGACTATTGCCGAAGGCGGCGAACCTTCAACGGCTCGGCCGGTATTGCTCGGAATCACCAAGGCTTCACTGGCCACGGACTCCTTCCTTTCGGCTGCTTCCTTCCAGGAAACAACACGCGTGTTGACAGAGGCGGCCATCAAAGGCAAGGTTGACCCACTTCTCGGCTTAAAGGAAAACGTAATCATTGGGAAACTGATTCCTGCCGGAACAGGGATGTCCCGTTACCGCAACATCAAGGTCGAAATGGAAGATGAATCCCAAGAAAGCGCGGAGGAACTCTCGGGTAAGTAGAATAAAAATAATAAAATTTGATGTTTACTAAAATTAGCTGAAACGCTTTCTCTTGACACTAATTTTGGCAAATGATAAAATATTAAAGTGTGATTTCCAGGAGGAGCAGAGAAAGATGTCAATGGAAAGGTTGAAAGCTGCCAAGCGAAAAACAGTCGGCCTGAAGCAAACGCAAAAAGCGCTTGAAAAAACGCTGGTTAAAGTTGTCTTTATTGCCGAAGATGCTGAACAGCATATCGCCAAACCGCTGTTCAAACTTTGCTCGGAAAAGGAAGTTCCGGTCGAATGGGTTGCCAGTATGGCAGACCTGGGCAAAGCCTGCGGAATTGAAGTAGGTGCAGCTACGGCCGCAATAATTGAAGAATAACAAAGAAAAGGTTGCTTGCCCGGGCTAAGCCCGGGCAAGCCTTCCGCTACATTTGGAATTTTGGAAGGAGGTGTATCGTTATGCCGACGATTAGCCAATTAGTCCGTAAGGGTCGCGAAACTATCGAGAAAAAGTCAACTGCTCCAGCCTTGCAATGGGGTCTTAATTCATTAAAACGCCAGCAGTTTCCGTCTGGAGGTTCCCCGCAAAAGAGGGGTGTCTGTACGAGGGTTTACACAACAACTCCGAAAAAACCGAACTCCGCTCTCCGTAAGGTCGCAAGGGTTCGTTTAACTAATGGAATTGAAGTGACTGCATACATTCCTGGTATCGGTCACAATTTGCAGGAACACTCAGTGGTATTGGTACGTGGAGGCAGGGTTAAAGACCTTCCTGGTGTCCGTTATCACATTGTACGCGGCGCATTGGATACTACGGGTGTGCAAAAACGCGAACAAAGCCGTTCTAAGTACGGTGCCAAACGCCCGAAAAAGGTTGCCAAGTAATGCCGGCGGATAAGAGATCCGGACAAAGGGGGGAAAACAATGCCGAGAAAAGGTTACGTTGCGAAGCGGGAAGTACT
>DATAMA010000214.1:0-2134 GCA_036260765.1 Desulfobacteria bacterium
GGCAGGGGAACTAGCGGGGAGACTGCGGCGCTTCCCGGAGGTAATCATGTTTTCGGGGCATTTGCATCGCTCCTTGGGTCAGGGCACCTTACTTACCCGGCCGATCACCACCAGTTTATTATCGTAGACCTCCACAGCCAGACCTTCACTATTTTCATTTAATACTTTTCCATCCTTGCTCTGGGGAGCATATGCCGAGGAGCTGTTAAACAGGATTGTCCCGGCTCGGGTAAGTAAGGTGCCCTGACCCAAGGAGCGATGCAAATGCCCCGAAAACATGATTACCTCCGGGAAGCGCCGCAGTATCCCCGCTAGTTCCCCTGCCTGAATTACCTGGCTATTCAGTTGTACGCCGCGCAACCTATCCTTTACGTACAGCGGTTGATGCAAAAACACAAAAACCGGTTTGCCGGAATGATGATTTTCCGTTAGTTGGTCTTGTAACCAGCTTAGTTGTTCTGATGAGAGAAAGGCTGCATCACGATATTTTCGATTGGTAATAGCTGAATTCTCCGAACCGAGGAAGATAAACCGATAACCGCTAATTTCGGTGCTAAAGAAAACCTTTTTCTGCCGGGCAAAGGTCTGAAAGCGTTGTTTAGCGCTCTCATCACTTTCACCGTTCGGAAATGTTTTGGCATTCCAGACATCTGTCTGCTGGTTATAATAGGCACGATAGAACTCATGATTGCCGATATTAAAGATAATCCGCGGCGACCGTGACGGGATTGCCGCAATCAGTTGCTGGACAGTTTGGTAATCGACGGGCCTGCCATTGGTAAAATCACCATTCACCACCAAGGCTTGCGGCACCGGTTGTTGCCCATACGTACAGTCATTTAGGACTGCCTTAAACTTGCTCTGTGACAACAGGTTACGTGCTTGCACATGAATATCGCTGACAACCACGAAACGTAGCCTGACTTCTTGTTTGTTAACCTTATTTTGATTGAATTTAGCCAGGACTGAATCCGGGTTTTTTTCCGGTTGTACCGAAAAAATATCCAATGCTATGATGATTGCCAATAAAACTTTCAGTACTTTTTTCACCTTGCCGCCTGTTTCCCGGTAGATTATAGACGGCTTGTCCCATCGACAAGCCGTTTTGTTATTATTATCTTCGGCGGCAATTGATTTGATTCATCACGAGAAAAATCTTCACTTTGCTTGCATGTTAGCCCAAAACATGGTATATAATATTATTGGGTGGATAATGGTGAAGGGGGCAAAGCTCTCACAATGGAACGTACGTTGTGGGGGCTTTTGCTTTTTCTTCACGTGGCAAAAAATGGCATCTTGGGTAAAAATAATTGTTTCTCCCCAAGATGCCAGTGTAAGATATTGTCCTCAAAAAGAGGATAATTCACGCAGCAATCAGTTTCCGGTATCAATTTCAGTCTTGCCCTCTGCCTCACGTCCGTTCAACACCGAAGCAACGAGGCTGTAGATTTCCTCTAAGGCAAACGGTTTACATAAATAGTGTTCAATCATTCCCAATTGCCGTGCTGTGTTTACCGAACTCAACTCGGTATAAGCAGACATTACTATGACTGGAATATGCGAATCCAGCGTTTTTAATCGCTTTAACGTCTCAAATCCGTCGATGCCAGGCATCTTTACATCCAGCAACACTAAAGCCGGGCGCGCCACCCGCACCTGGGCGAGCGCCTGTTCCCCACTGCCTACCGCAATTACTGGGTAACCCTTTTCAGTCAATATTGCCTGAAGTAAGCGTCTAACACTTGCATGGTCATCAACAACGAGCAAATAGTCCTCGTCCACCGCCACGGCTGCTCACTCCTCTGTGTTATATATCACCTTTCTGCGCTCGGGCAGCAGTTTCCTTGTTGAAAATTGTCGAGAACCTTACAAGTTATTAAGATTCAGCTAGAATTAAGCTAAAAAAATACCCCAATGCCTAATATTTAGCAGGAAAAGCCCGTATGGACCACGAAATTGCGTTGATATTCCGACACTTTTAGGAGGATGACGCATGAATAACTCGGTCTTTTCCGCTAAGCTGATCAAGCCGCTCCGGGAACTGCACAATTCTGGCATCATCATCTCACCTTGGCTAGCCGGGGTAGGCGGCACCGATCGGTTTGACCCGGGCGTTTTCGAATTTCTTGACCTG
>DATAMA010000068.1:0-4405 GCA_036260765.1 Desulfobacteria bacterium
ATGTCGCCATGAATTTCACTCCTGTTGACCTTCAAATACTACCATTTCTGAGGCTAGATGGGGCTCAGGCATCATCACCGTTGAAAGGCATATAGCGTACAATATTCGGCTGAGTGGGGCTCAGGCACTCATGCCAATAAAAAACTCACCTTATATTTTATTCGTATAGACAAAGGCTGTCAAGAAATTTGCCTCAGCATTTACAAAAATCATCATTATTTAACTATTAATACTGCACATACTCCAGGCATAATCCCTGCGGTGGCGCTGTCATGCCACCTCTTGCTCTCTGTTGTGACGCCAAAATTTCGGTGATTTCTTCTGGCGCAATTTTCCCCTTACCGATATCAACTAAGGTCCCACAAATAATCCGCACCATATTGTAAAGAAATCCATCCGCTTGACAAGTTACCCTGATGAGCGGTTCTTCCTGTCCAACTGAACAAACCGTTAGATTCCGGACAAAGTTTTTAACCGGGCTTCCAGCCGCACAAAAGGCGCGAAAATCCCGGCGCCCGACCATTAAGGCCGCCGCCGCCGACATCGCTTCTAGATCTAAAGGTTGCGGCACATGCCAGGTATACAACCGACTGAATACCGACGCAATCGGGGCATTATTAATCGTATAACAGTAGCGTTTCCATTGTGCCGAGAAACGCGCGTTAAAATTCTCGTCGACAATTTCAGCATGTTTGATCCGTATATCACGCGGAAGCAAGCTGTTTAATGCCTTAGGGAGTTTATCCATCGGTATCCGGGTGTTCGAATGAAAGTTCACTACTTGTCCCAGAGCATGCACACCGGCGTCAGTTCTACCCGCCATAATTAAAGCAACATCATGTTTGACAATTTGCCCAAGGGTCGCCTCAAGGACTCCCTGAATGGTCGGGCCGTGCTTCTCCACTTGACGCTGAAATCCATGATAGTTGGTACCGTCATATTCCAGCAGCAATTTGATATTGTTCATGCGTATCCCTCTCAACTCTGCCAGCGTAAGAGCAGTATCAGTAACAATAGGGCAAGAGTAACCGCCAGCGTTCCGTAATCTCCGCGGTGCAAAGTGAGTTCCCGGTAACGGGTTCTGCCTTTTCCCCCGCGATAACCGCGAATTTCCATGGCCAAGGCTAATTCGTCTGCACGCCGAAAGGCCCCGATGAACAGCGGAACGAACAAGGGGAGCAAACCCCTGACCTTCTTGATTAGTCCCTTGCCGCCCACTTCACCGCCGCGTGCCTCAAGCGCCCATACCAAGCGTTGGCCTTCATCGATTAAGGTGGGGATAAATCGGATCGCAATGGTCATCATCAGCGCAATTTCATGCCCAGGAAATCCCAATCGGCCTAACGGCCTAAATAACCGTTCCAGGCCGTCAGTTAACGCAATTGGTGACGTAGTAAGGGTAAAAGTAGTAGTAAGCAGTACGATTAAAGCCAACCGCACTGCCATCATTCCACCAATTTGGAAACCCTGGACAGTGAGCACCAACGGGCCTGCTTTTACCAAAGGTGTGCCTGGCTGGCTTACTCCGTTAACAAGCACCGTTAACAGTAAGATCAACCACATAGACCGAACAGTTGCCCAATAATACTTCAGGCTCACCCTTGTCAGCATCGCCAGCGCGATAGTAACAAGAAAAAAGGCCACTAGTCCCAGCCAATTGGCGATCAAAAAGGCTGACATCGCCAATACGGCCAAGGCCCCTAATTTTGTTCGCGGGTCAAGTCGGTGTAGAATCGAGTTACCCTGGACGTAGCTGCCTAGGCGAAAATCCTTAAACAAAGCGCTTGCCTTCTTTCGCCAAGAGAGCGTCGATTAGCTCATCCTCGGTTAGGATTGGCCTTCCATTGGTAAGTAAGCCTAACCTTTTTCCTATACTGACAACTTCCGGAGTTTCCAGTCCCCACTTAGGCAAATCTGTCCCGGCCAGTATCTTTCGTACCGTACCATCTGCCGCTACCTTTCCCGCAGCAATTACGGCCACTCGTTTGGCCACTCTGGCCACTTCATCCAATTCATGAGAAACAACGACCACAGTCATTCCTTGCTTGTTTAGTTTACCTAGCAAGCTAAGAAAGTTTTCGCGTGCCCGTGGATCGAGGCCGACAGTCGGTTCGTCCAAAAGAAGTACTTCCGGTTTAAGCGCTAAAATGCCTGCTACCGCTACCCGTCTTTTTTCCCCGCCGCTCAGTTGAAATGGGAGTCGATCCTTTAAGGAACTCTCCAAGCCAAC
The DNA here is from genome assembly GCA_036260765.1 of Desulfobacteria bacterium. Lineage (GTDB taxonomy): Bacteria > Bacillota > Desulfitobacteriia > Desulfitobacteriales > JAJXUE01 > DATAMA01. The sequence goes on from DATAMA010000068.1 coordinate 2,231, forward strand.
TTGTTCAAGCGCCCAATCGACTGTCTCTTCCAGTTGCCGGCCTTGCTGTCCGTAATTTTGCGGCGCATAAGCCACATCCTCATATACAGTTTGACCAAACAAATTGGTCTCCGGGAACTGGAACACAAAGCCGATTTTTTGCCGCAGCCGCTTAATGTTAAACCCTTTAGCATTGATATTTTGCCCATCACATAATACTGCACCTGATGTAGGTTTTAGCAGTCCATTTAACTGGAGCAACAAGGTTGACTTGCCAGAACCGGACTGTCCGATGATCGCGATAAAGTCCCCCTGATTGATCTTTAAATTGACCTGGCGCAGTACTTTTACCCGGTTTCCCAAATCTTCATATTGATAGGACAAATCTCTTAATTCTAACTGCATAATACTTTAACCAGCTCTTCTCCAGTTAAAATCCCATCCGGAACGGTTACGCCATTTTTTCGTAAGCGCTCACAAACTCTGGGTACTACCGGCACATCAAGCCCATGTTCCCGTAACCGCTGACCCTGGGCAAAAACCTCCCGGGGATGTCCAACAAGGCAGAGTTGGCCTTTCACTAACATCACTACCCGCTCAGCCAACAGCGCTTCATTCATGTGATGGGTTATGAGCACAATGCCAACACCTTGGTTCTTCATTGCCGTCACCAGGTTCAATACGTCACGGCGCCCTTGCGGATCAAGCATCGCCGTAGCTTCGTCTAATACCAGGTACTTTGGCTTCATGGCCAATACCCCGGCAATCGCCACTCGCTGTTTCTGCCCTCCAGAAAGTTTATCCGGCGGGCGCAACGCCAGGTCAGTTAAGCCAACAGCAGCGAGGGCCTCCTGCACCCGCTGTCTGATCTCAACCGGCGGAAGACCAAGATTCTCCGGTCCGAACGCCACATCTTCCTCTACTAACGGGGCTACCAACTGGTTGTCAGGATTCTGCAAAATCAAGCCGACCCGACGCCTAACCTCCCAAACTGTCGCTTCATTGGCCGTATCCAGCTCATCAATCAATACGCGACCGCTGGTAGGCGTAAAAATCCCATTCAGTAAACGTGCTAACGTCGATTTTCCCGACCCATTCGGACCAATAACCGCCAAAATTTCTCCCGGGTTAATCTCCAGGCTAAGCCCATCGATCACCAGATCATCATGTTCCCCATAGCGAAAGCCCACGTTTTCGAGCTTTATCATCATCCCACTCCTCATATGACCCCAGTCATCTTTCGGCAATGGCATAAAACCAAGGGCCAGGCCCCGTCCTGCGCGCCCGCAGCGGCGGAGCCTGGCCCTAAGGCTGGACTCAGTAGTTACTTGCCGGGATTATACAAGTTCGATCAGAACCATGGCCGCAGCGTCACCGCGCCGCGTCCCCTTCTTGATGATTCGGGTATAACCGCCCTGACGGTCAGCATACTTGCCCGCAATATTGCTAAACAGCTCAGTGACAACATCTTCGTCCATCAGGTATGCCAAAGCCAAGCGGCGAGACTGTAAGTCACCCCGCTTAGCCAAAGAAATCATCTTCTCCGCAATCCGGTTCAATTCCTTTGCTTTCTGCTCGGTAGTCTCAATTCTTCCGTACTTAAGTAGAGCGGTGACAATACTCCGCAGCATTGCTCTCCGGTTGCCGGTATTACGGTTTAGTTTCCGGTAAGCCAAACTAATCCCTCCTTTGCTACCCTTAGTCGTCGGCCTTTTTAAATGAAAAGCCTAGTTCCCTAAGTTTTTGCTCTACTTCCTCGAGGGACTTGCGACCGAGGTTACGTACCTTAATCATGTCTTCTTCCGTCTTCTGGGTTAATTCCTGTACTGTGTTGATGCCGGCCCGTTTCAAGCAGTTATAGGAGCGTACAGACAAATCCAGTTCTTCGATTGACATTTCGAGGGACTTATTCTTGCTGTCTTCTTCCTCTTTAATGGTAACCGAGAAACTGTCATCTTCTTCCGTAAGCTTGATGAAATAGCTTAAATGCTCGCTAAGCACCTTAGCTGATCGGCTCAAAGCTTCCTCTGGGGAAGTGCTTCCGTTTGTCCAGATTTCAATAGTCAGCTTGTCATAGTCCGTCCTCTGTCCAACCCGGGTATCTTCCACCTTATAGTTTACTTTATAAACAGGGGAAAAGATTGAGTCGATTGGAATAACACCAATTACATGCTCGGCTTTGCCGCTTCCCGCGCG
>DATAMA010000002.1:0-2395 GCA_036260765.1 Desulfobacteria bacterium
AAATGTTTAAATGAGTCTGAAATTTAACGATTGTGGCAGGAAAATGTTTGTATACACAGAATAATTCATACCATTGTCATAGATTGCTGGACACCAGTGCGGACGGCTGAGAATAGAAGGTGATTATTTTGATTCGAATTGCCATAATTGCACACGATGCGAAGAAGTCTGATATGATCGCTTTTGCCCAGAAGTATGCTGCAGTGTTAGCTCAATGTGAGGTAGTGGCCACCGGGACTACCGGAAAACTTGTCAGGGAGGCCACAGGACTTAATATCAGTACGGTTTTGTCAGGACCGCTGGGCGGGGACCAGCAGATTGGCAGTAAGATCGCTTGTCAGGCTTTGGATATGGTAATCTTTTTCCGGGACCCGCTAACTGCTCAACCACATGAACCTGATATTTCGGCGCTGTTACGGATCTGTGACGTGCATAATATTCCACTCGCTACTAATTGGAATAGTGCAGAAATTTTGATGGAACATGTACAACAAGGATACAGGGGGAATAATCACGTGGCTAAAATTCAAATGAAAGTTCCGCTCGTTGAGATGGACGGGGACGAAATGACCCGAATAATCTGGCAGTCGATTAAGGATATCTTGCTTAAACCATATATTGACTTAAAAACGGATTATTATGATCTTGGTTTGCCCAAGCGGGATGAAACCAACGACCAAATTACAATCGATTCGGCTATGGCAACCAAAAAATATGGCGTTGCGGTAAAATGCGCTACGATCACGCCAAATGCGCAAAGGGTTGAGGAGTATAACCTTAAACAAATGTGGAAAAGCCCGAATGGCACGATCAGGGCGATTCTCGACGGCACAGTTTTCCGGGCTCCGATCGTAGTTGATTGTATTAAACCTTTGGTAAGTAATTGGCAAAAACCGATTACAATTGCCAGACACGCTTATGGAGACTTATACCGAGATGTGGAGTATCGGGTAGAAGGGGCCGGAAAAGCAGAACTGGTCTTCACCTATGAAAATGGCGACCAAGCGCGTGAGACTATTTTCGATTTTGAAGGTAAGGGCGTTATTCTCGGCATGCATAATTTCGACCGCTCAATTGCCAGTTTTGCGCGGGCCTGTTTTAATTACGCGCTTGATAAAAAGCAGGATTTATGGTTTGCCACTAAGGACACGATTTCCAAGAAATATGACCATACGTTTAAAGACGTTTTTCAGGAAATTTATGACAATGAATATCAGGAAAAATTTAAAGCAGCCGGTATTGAATACTTCTATACTTTAATTGATGATGTCGTTGCCAGAATCATCCGTTCTGAAGGCGGGATGATCTGGGCCTGTAAGAATTATGACGGCGATGTTATGTCGGACATGGTCGCTACGGCTTTCGGCAGCTTGGCGATGATGACGTCGGTCTTGGTTTCTCCGGAGGGCAATTATGAATTTGAGGCCGCCCACGGGACTGTAACCAGGCATTATTACAAACACCTCAAAGGTGAAGAAACCTCTACTAACTCAATGGCGACGATTTTTGCCTGGACAGGGGCCTTAAGAAAACGCGGTGAACTTGATGGGATCGAGGAACTTGTTGGGTTCGCGAATAAACTGGAGAAAGCGGCGTTAAAGACAATTGAATCAGGCGTAATGACCAAGGATTTAGCCCAACTCGCAAAATGTGCCAATATTAAAGTGGTTAATACCGAGGGTTTTCTGCACGAAGTCAAAAAGACATTGGATCAAACATTATAAGGAAGACTTACGCTATTGTGATTGGCAAGATCGAGATGATCTGATTACTGTAGCAGAAAGAAACTGTTGGCCTAAAGCCAGCAGTTTCTTTTATGCACGGTATGAGCGGTATAAAAGGCGTATCGTCTGGTTAGCTTTTGACAAAGAGGGATTGCTTCTTCCAGACGGTTCGACTAAGCTTATTTAGTATGGTAACACTTTGAGGAGAATTGAAATGAAAAACCTGCGTGTACTAGTATTATCCGCATCGTTTGGCGCCGGTCATATCAGCGCTGCCAAGGCTATTATTGAGGCAATTCAGAGTAAACAGCCGGACGCTGAGATAAACCACCTCGATTATTTTGCCGAGTTTTTTAATAAGACGTTATATAACCTGGTAAGAGCCTTTTACGTTGGGCTGATTAAACACGTGCCCTGGATCTGGGGCAAGTTGTATTACAAGGCCGGCAGGCTTGCACCGGATTCCCTGATTCAGCGCTGGCTTAACCAGGTCGGACGCACTGGGTTGCTGAAGTATATCCAGGCCACGGAACCGGATGTCATTGTTTGTACGTATCCCACTTTGGCGGGAATTCTTGGCGAATTGCGCTTATACGGACTGCTTGACGTTCCGGTGGTAACGGTAGTGACTGATTTTGTTGCGCATAGGCAGTGGGTTCATCATGGTATTG
>DATAMA010000006.1:0-5563 GCA_036260765.1 Desulfobacteria bacterium
AGAAAAGCTTCCCCAGGTAGAAATCAACCCTATTGATGCTGCCAAGCGCCTAATCCTCACCGGAGACTGGGTAGAAATATTTAATAAACGCGGCAGTTGCCTGCTCCAGGCCGTGGTTACCGATTCAGTTCTGCCTGGAGTCGTGGTTGCTACCGGGCTTTGGTCTACGCACGATTATCGCAATAGGCAGGTAATCAATACGCTTACCCCCAGCCGTCTGGCCGATATGGGTAACGGCGCGACTTTTTTCTCCACGCTTGTTCAGGTTAAACCTGCCGTAAAAAATGCTTAGAGCAACGCTGGCGAATAGCAATTTTTCTAAGATTTTTTCGAACTTTGTTTTAAAATAAAAAATGGTTATGACAATTTTTATCGAAGCACTATATGTAAAAAATTGAGATATTTGGAGGATGATTGGCTTATGGCAACAGGATTAGCAAAAAAACTCTTTTTAGTGAAATCTGAGCAGGCATTACTTATTAATCAGCCGGAAGGGTACATTGATCGACTAAAAAGTGAGGTGCCCGACAAAACTATCCTCATGGCCGAGTCACCTGAAAAAGTCGATTTTGTCCATCTATTTGTGAAAAACAGTGAAGAATTAAAACGCCTATTCGGACTGGCGCTCAAGTGCTTAAAAACGGACGCTTTTTTCTGGGTTTCTTACCCTAAAAAGAGTGGTAAATTAAAATCCGACCTCAGCCGGGATTCACTGGTTTCCTTGCTCCACGAACAGGGATATGAAGGCGTATCATTGATCTCAATCGATGACACCTGGTCCGCAATGCGGGTTAGGCCGATGGAAAAAAAGTGAGTTACTACTTGACATCTCGGCTATCGTTCACTAGAATATGGAGTAACAATAAAATATTTCCAATCCGTTTTGAGGTGCCCATTGGGGAGAATAGGGAACCGGGTGAAATTCCCGGACGGACCCGCCACTGTGAAGGTTAGCCATTGCCAAACCACTCCTTAGGGAGGAAGGGGCAATTCGTGCGATGACCCTGAGTCAGGAGACCTGCCTGAAAACAACAACTATGTCACTTCGTAAGTGGGTGACTTAGGTGAGGATGAAGGTAAAATCCACGCCCTTTTTCGGCGTGGATTTTTTTTGCCCTCTTCCCGGGTTTATTCCCCTATTTTTTGATCCCCAACTATATTTACACAAAAACTTCAAGGAGGAGAAGATGATGACCCAATTAAGCAGTGCCCTGAAGGGCCTAACTACACCGGAGATGGAACAGGTAGCAGCAAACGAAGGAGTTTCACCTGAATTTGTTCGCCGCGGTGTAGCAACAGGAACAATTGTCATTCCCCGAAACACCAAGCGGCGAAACATTATTCCGACCGGTATCGGCAAAGGGCTAACGACAAAGGTTAGCGCCAGTGTGGGGCTTTATGGCGCTGAAGCCAGCACTGAGGTTGAAGTTGCCAAAATCAAGGCCGCCGTACAGGCTGGTACACATTCAATTATGGATCTAAGCGTTAGCGGTGATATCGATGCAATGCGTAAACAAAGTCTGGCCACGACAACTACTCCGCTCGGAACCCTTCCCTACTATCAAGCAGTTGCCGAAGCGGCTAAAAAGTATGGTTCAGCGGTACACATGAACGTCGAGGAACTATTTGAAGTAATCGAGCGTCAGGCCGCCGATGGAGTAGACTTTTTGGCGCTGCACTGCGGGACGACCATGGATGTTATAGAGCGGGCGAAACGGGAAAAACGCCTTGATCCCCTGGTGAGCTATGGTGGGTCACATCTTATTGGCTGGATGTTACATAATCAGCAGGAAAATCCACTTTATGAACACTACGATAGGATCCTGGCCATCGCTCAAAAATACGATGTAACCATAAGCATTGCTGATGGCATGCGCCCTGGCTGTCTGGCCGACTCACTTGATGGTGCGCAGGTGCAGGAATTAGTTGTAATTGGTGAGTTAGTGATGCGGGCAAGGGAAACCGGCGTCCAGGTTATGGTGAAGGGTCCCGGTCACGTGCCCTTAAACCAATTGAAAGCAACCGTAACTTTGCAAAAGAGCCTCTGTAAAAGGGCGCCGTATTTCGTGTTTGGTCCGCTCGTCACCGACATCGCCGCCGGATACGACCACATTAATGCGGCAATCGGCGGAGCCATCAGCGCTTGGGCCGGTGCGGAATTTATTTGTTATGTAACTGCTTCTGAACACCTCGGTTTACCCGATATCGACCAGGTTCGTGAGGGCGTGATCGCAGCCCGCATTGCTGCACATGCCGCTGACTTGGCCAAAGGTTTGCCCGGAGCTGCTGATTGGGACCTGGCCCTTTCCCGAGCCAGAAAGGCTTTAGATTGGCCCAAACAGGTTGCCCTGGCGATTGATCCACAGCAAGCCGAGTATATGCGCAAGACCAGGAGTGATGACTCGGTAAAAGGCTGTGCAATGTGTGGAAAATATTGTGCGATGGAAATCGTGTCCAAATACCTCGGTACAACGCGCGTCAGCTGTTAACATAAGTATTTGATTTAACAGAAAAAGAAAGGTGATAGATATGAATCAAGTGGTAGCGGCCCGGGCCGGAAAAATAACACCCGAAATGGAAGCAGTTGCTGGGCAAGAAGGCTTAGATGCCGAGGTTATCCGGCAGGGCATGGCCTCAGGCAGGATCGTCATTCCCCATAACATTAAACGCAAAGCGTTTAACTACTGTGGTATCGGTCAAGGTTTACGGATTAAAGTCAATGCCTTAATCGGCACTTCCAGCAATCGTGAGGATCTACCGATGGAGCATCGGAAATTGGCCTTCATTGAAGAATCTGGCTGTGATTCAATGATGGACCTGAGCACCGGGGGAGATATCGATGGCATGCGCCGCTTATGCCTGGAACGAGCCGGTGTTGCCGTAGGTAGTGTGCCAATATATCAGGCAGCGATTGAGGCAATTGAAAAGCGGGGCAGCATCGTCGCGATGACCGCAGAGGATATGTTCGCCTCCATTGAGAAGCACGCGGCGGACGGCGTTGATTTTATGGCCATTCACAGCGCCTATAACTTTGACGTCCTTAAACGGCTTCAGACCAGCGGCAGAATTACCGACGTCGTCAGCCGGGGCGGATCCTTTCTAACCGGTTGGATGCTGCATAACAACCAAGAAAACCCCCTTTACGCCCAGTTTGACCGACTGCTCGAGATTCTGAAGGCCTATGACGTTACCCTTAGCCTTGGTGATGCAATTCGCCCGGGGTCCACTGCGGACTCGCTTGACGGTGCTCAATTAGAAGGCCTGATCGTTGCCGGCGAATTGGTCACGCGGGCCCAGGCTGCCGGTGTCCAGGTGATGGTCGAAGGACCCGGACATGTCCCGATGCACCATGTCGAGGCGACAATTCAGGTGCAAAAACGTTTATGTAACCATGCACCCTACTTTATCCTCGGTACCTTGGCAACAGACATTGCTCCGGGTTATGACCATATCACCTCTGCCATTGGCGGGGCGATCGCCGGTGCAGCCGGCGCGGATTTTCTCTGCTACGTTACCCCAGCCGAGCATCTGGGCCTACCGACTGAACAGGATGTCAAAGATGGCGTAATGGCAGCCCGAATCGCTGCTCATGCGGCTGATCTGGCCAGAGGTAACCGGCGTGCCTGGGAGCAGGATAGGCAGATGGCCCAAGCACGGGTAGCGCGCAATCTGGATCAACAGATAAACCGCTCTATCGATCCGGCAAAAACAAGCTGCGCTGTTCACGCCGAGGGGGAATACGCCGGTTGTGCCGTGTGCGGCGCCGATTGCGCGGCTCAAGTAGCGGCAAGGTACTTCGGCATTATTTAGCATTTTGGCAGATAATGGTATAGACTATATCCAGGCAAAGGGGTGAGCGCCTTGGATATTCCCCTTGAATTAAATCCGGCATGCAGTAACCGGGCTGTTGTGGCGCAATTCTATTGGGCTATCTGGCTGGCCGTTTCCTTGGTCTTGTCGTTTATTATCAGCTGGGTATTTGTAGGGTCAAGGCCATGACACCCCAGCAGAGGTTTTATGGACTGTTTTTTCCGACCAATGCTCTCCTGGCCTTAATCCTGGTAACCGTGTTCACCGTTTTTATCCGGATCTTCTTCCCGGCAGTGCCCAGTGATCAGATTCTAAGACAATTTCTCCAGTAGAAAGGGTTTTGCGCATGTTGACTGGACCAACCTCGCTTGTACCGCCAAACTGCCCGTTTAATCCCAGCAGCCAGCCTGCGCCAATCGGCACAGATCAGTTACAACCGGGTCCGGAGCAGTCTCCTACGAAGCCGGATCCAGTTAAATTACTCGCACCGGTGATGATATTGTATCTTACCCGTCGGCCCGCGCGAAACGGATACGATGATCGGCTTATGGTTTACGACGGTTGGAGTGCTTAATATCTACATTCAACAAGCGATTGATAAGGTAATGCGGCGAATCAGGGCCAAGACCCCGCAGTAATTGGCAAGAGGGTGTGTTTGATGTTCTGGGGAATTGGATGTGGTATACCCTTTTCCTTTCTGGGATTTAGCCTATCTTTTATCGCTTTTGCGGTAACTCTCCTGATTATTGTCGCAGTAGATGAAATTCTATCCTATCAAAACCTCTTGTGGTAAAAAGCAAGACCTCGCCTGTTCACCGTTGTGAATCGGAGCGAGGTCTTTTGGTTTAGTTTACTTTTTAAAATCCCGTTGAAAAATCGCAGCGGACACCCCTTCAAGTAAGTTATCCACATCCGTAATTCCAAGACGGTTAAGCAGTTCCAGAACATAAGGGTTGTTTAAAGGGGTACGGGTCTCCGCAGAAAGAGCGTATGTATTGACATGGACCGTTCCCTCCTTAGCCTCAAGGAGCGCTTTGGGTCCGCCAACACATCCACCCGTACAGCCCATCCCCTCATAAAAATTAGCCCGGATATCTCCGTTGCTAATGGAGCGCAGGAGTTCCTTACACTGATGAATTCCGTCGGCTTGAACCGCTTTGATCCGGATAGGCTTGTCCGCTCTAAGCTGATCCAGGGTATCGGAAATAGCTTTCGATACGCCGCCGGTGCGGGCATAAATCCGTCCACCCAAGGATGAATGTTCACTCTCTATATCATCCATCTCTGCCGGGTTAATTCCGGTCGCCGCAAAGATTTGCTTCACTTCCTCAAAGGTTAACACCGCATCAACTGCATCCCGAATATCTGGTTCTTTTACTTCAGCCTTCTTAGCGATACACGGTCCAATAAAGACCACTTTCGCTTCCGGATGCAGGCGTTTAATGCCACGGCCGCAGGCAACCATTGGGGAAACGGATGGTAAGATATGCGGGATTAAGGTTTGATAGACTCGTTTTACCATACCTACCCAGATCGGACAGCAGCAACTGGTTAACACAAAATCTGCATCAGTCTGAACTGCACGATCAAATTCAAGCACCTCTTTTAAGCTAAGAATATCCGCAAATAAGGCGACTTCAACCATGCCATAAAAGCCCAGACGTTTAAACGCGGCACGAAGTTGACCCATGGATACGTGATCACCAAACTGCCCAATAATCGCCGGGGCTACAATCGCGTAAACAGCTACCTC
>DATAMA010000011.1:0-5094 GCA_036260765.1 Desulfobacteria bacterium
TGTTGTCCGCAATGTATCTGCGAATTATGACAACTGTATAAAACCAAACGGCCATAGTAGCAGGATCGATCTTCAACTGGCCAGGGAACAACACCTGGCGTACTGTTTAACCTTGCAGCAATTAGGATTGACATTGCTTAATGTCAACGCTGTTGATAGCCTGCCGGACTGTTGTTTTGTTGAAGATACAGCTATCGTAGCGGGTGCAACAGCAATTATCACCCACATGAAAGCCCCAACAAGGGCACAGGAAACGACTGAAGTCAAGAAGCTTCTGGAAAATTATAAAACAGCGAAAGAGATTTTACCCCCCGGTCTTATTGACGGCGGGGATGTGTTGAAAATTAACAATAATATATATATTGGCATATCCGAACGCACCAACCTGCATGCGGTTGAACAGGTTAAAGCTCTGGTTGTGGGCCAGGGCTACGAGGTCATACCTGTTGAATTAAAGGGTACCTTGCACCTTAAAACAGCTTGCACCTACCTTGGAGACGGCTGGGTTATAATGGCTCCCGGCCACTTTGACCAGAATATTTTTGCCGGCTATCAAAAAATTGTTGTTCCCGTTGATGAAGCCTATAGCGCAAATTGTTTGGCAGTCAATGGCAAGATCTTAGTACCCAGTGGTTACCCCCGCACCAGGGAGCGTATAGAAAAAGAAGGGTTTGCAACCGTTGAGGTGGACATTTCAGAATTCAGGAAAGGAAACGGGGGCCTAACGTGCCTGTCAATCATATTTTAATCAGTTAGGTTTTAATTACTAGTTAGCTTTGGAGAGGCTGTAACAAAAGCTGATTTGAAAAATATTTACCCCCCCATAAAAAGTCAAAAACAATGATTTAATTAACAATCCCGTACCACTTTGATAGTGATACGGGATTTCTTTGTTTCATAAGCACGTGTAAAAAGTTTATCTAAACAAGCTAACATATCTTCGCTAAGATCTGATTTTCCGTTCTATAATTGCCGCTTGTTTCATCAATCGTCTTAATTTATGAGGGGGTACACCTATCTGCCACTGATAAAGCGAGGCCTTTATAAAGTGTAAAGAACTGGCTCCACTATTTTCTTTGCTCCGAGAATTTGTTTATTAGAGGGATGGTATTTGGCTTACTTTAGCCGAGTGCTGTCCCTTTCTTTCTTTTAATTAGTTGAAGGTTGAAGATAAATAATTATTATGCAAAATGGAAATATTTAAACTGTTTCCGGTTTTAAACCGGCATATCTATGTATGCCGTAACTTAGCAATTTTAGCTTCTCTTAGGGAGGACCTTTGATTCTAAATACTGAACAACTCCGACAAAAAGGACATGAACTTGCTCTAACCCATGACCCATACATAAGACGCAGGCTATCCAAAAACCTGTGGCGGGAATTTTATGCGGATGTGAAAGAATTACGCACCTTTTTACGCTCCTTGCAGGATAGTTCTGTAAGTTGTTCACAGCCTGCCGAAGAATGGCTGCTGGATCATGCTGAGTTCATTGAGGAACAGGTGCTGATTATCCGTCGCCAGCTTTCTGGCAAGCTTTTAAAAGATTTGCCGCAGCTTAACAAGACCGGCAGGACAAGGGTATTGTCTGTCTGTATGGATTATCTCGAACATGTAGACGGGCTTTTGGACGAGGACTCACTGGTTTCATTCATCAATGCGTACCAGGAAGTATCTATTTTGACCATTGCCGAGGTCTGGGCGATACCTTTGCTTCTGCGCATTGCCCTGATCCGCCGCCTGGCTGAGGTCATGGAGCTGGTTCGCGAAAGAAGAGATGTATGTATTTTTGTCGAACGGTTGCTGTCACGTGTAGAGTCGTCGAAGTTAAAACCGGAGTTGCTTAATGAAGCGCTTGAGGCAGCAGGCTTGGATATGCCGCTCTCCGGTCCGCTGATTGTTCACCTGATCAGGCACCTGCGGGAGTGGGCGGAAGATTCGGCTGCCGTACGGGAATGGCTGATGTGCAAACTGGAGAATGGCCCCGAAAGCCTTGACCAAATAGTCTCCTACGAGTTTCAGCTTCAGGCCGGCTATCAAGTAACAACAGGCAACTTGATCGGAAGCCTGCGTAAAATATCGCGTTTACAATGGCAAGACCGGTTTGAGCAGATTTCTATTGTTGAGGGCACCCTGCGTGAAGAAAGTTCAGGTGTCTACCCATTGCTTGATTTTTCAAGCCGTGATGTGCTGCGAAAAAGGATTGAAAAATTGGCCCGGCGTATGCATGTGCCGGAGAACCTGGTTGCGCAGCAGGCTGTCGAGCTTGCCTCCAAAAGTTGCGGTCAGGCCTCAGAAGAAGAGGCGCAGGCTGCCGTCTGTACGGCAGATTTAGAGAAACTACCGCGCCGGGCGTTTACCTCATACTACCTGATCGAACCTGATGGAATTAAGGAATTAAAGGACGCGCTGAAAATATGCAGCGTCCCCGGTTATTTGCCGGAATTAGTGGTTTTGCGTCGCGCCAGCGGTATGTATTTCACCGTTCTTACCGGCTTGTTTACAATCGTCCTGCTCGGCTTTGCCGAATGGATCGTCAGCGGAGCAAGCTTTTCGGCGGTTCAGTGGGGTTTGATAATAGTTGCCCTGTTGCTGCCCGCGAGCGAGTGGGCCATTACGGCGGTGCATTGGCTGATAGGGTGTGTCAGGCAACCCCGGCCGCTCTTGAGATATGATTTTTCGTACGGTGTTCCACCGGAGGCAACCACGATGGTGGTTGTCCCCGTAATCTGGTCCTCAATCAAAGAAGTGGAGGAAATGGTAGCACGGCTGGAACTGCATTACCTGGCCAACCGCGATAAGAATATCCACTTTGCCCTCCTGGGTGATTTTGTTGACGCAAACGAGGAGACGCTGCCGGATGACGCCGCCGTCCTTGCAGCTGCTCAAGCCGGCATACAGGAACTTAACTGTAGGTACTCCCTGCCAGGCGGCAGTACTTTTCACCTCTTTCAGCGCCGCAGGCTGTGGAACTCCTCCGAGAGAGTCTGGATGGGCTGGGAGCGTAAGCGCGGCAAATTGGTGGAATTTGTTGATCTGCTTCAAGGGCGGACTGACACGACTTATAACTTCGTGGTTGGGGACAGTGCCATCCTGCCGCGCATCCGTTACATTATCACCCTTGACTCAGATACTCAACTGCCGCTGGGCAGCGCGCAGCGGATGATCGGCACCATGCATCTGCCCTACAACCGGCCACGGCTGAACCGTACAAAAACACGTGTAATCGAGGGCTATGGAGTCCTGCAGCCGCATATCGGCATTAGCCACGGGGCGTCTTTACGCTCGCGATTTGCAAATCTTTGGTCGGCAGATCCGGGCATCGACCCGTATGCTTTCGCCATCTCCGATCCATATCAGGACGGATTAGGACAGGGCATTTTTACCGGGAAGGGCATATTCGATGTTGCGGTGTTTGCAAAAGTCCTGGGTGAACGCATCCCAGAAAACCGGGTGCTCAGCCATGATCTGTTGGAAGGTGGATTTTTACGTGCGGGCCTCTTGTCTGACATCGAATTAATAGATGAACACCCGGCCACGTTCAGCACTTATCAGAAGAGAATGCACCGCTGGGTGCGTGGCGATTGGCAGTTGCTGCCATGGCTGTTTCACCGTGTTCGTGACCGGAAAGGCATGCTTAGACCGGTTGATTTGTCTTCTTTTACACGCTGGCAGATGGTTGACAACTTGCGGCGCAGTTTGCTGCCGCTGGGCCTGCTTGCAATACTGTTTGGTATGAGCGTATTACCAGGTTCTCCCGGACGCTGGCTGGTTGTAGTGCTGTCTACTTTGTTTTTACCGTTGTTCCGCCAATTGGCAGCAATTAGAAGGACGGTTTGGCGCCCCAAGAGCCTTTTGGCGACAGCCGGTCAAGTTTTGGTGACTATTATTACCCTGCCATATCAAAGCGTGCTGTTGCTGGATGCTATATTTAGAACGCTGTACCGCTTATTTGTATCAAAACGCCATTTGCTCGAATGGATCAGCGCCGCAGAAGTTGAACGCCGCAACCGTTCCAGACGCTATCCTGTGTTATTGGGAATGGCCGGAGGTTACGCGCTGATAATCCTTCAGGCACTGGCGATAGCTGCTGTTGCCGCTCCGGCGATGCGGTGGGCAGTCTGGGCGCTTTGTGCTTCCTGGGCCTTCGCACCAATAATAGTCAGCTGGATGGATCGACCGGTAGAGCGGCAGTCGCGCCCGCCAGCAGCCAGTGAGGAGGCGGAACTGCGCAAGTTGGCCGAACAGATTTGGGCTTTTTTCGAGGACTATGTTACGGAAACAGACCACTGGCTGCCGCCCGATAACGTCCAATTCGAACCGCCTAACGGGATCGCCCACCGCACTTCGCCCACCAACATTGGCCTTTATCTTGCGTGTGCATTGGCTGCGCGGGATTTTGGATTTATCGATACACCCGGCCTGGTAGAACGTTTGGAGCGCACGATCAGTACAGTAGAGCGCTTGGAACAATGGAATGGGCATCTTTACAACTGGTACGACACAGTCACTCTCGAACCGCTGCCTCCGCAGTATGTTTCAACAGTGGATTCCGGCAACTTTGTCGGCTGTTTGATGACAGTAAAAGAAGGGCTGGCAGAATGGCTCAAGTTGGATCCGGTAGGGTCAGAACAAGCAGGTTTTGGCCAGGAGCGCGGCAAGCCGGTGGACTCATTGCATGTTGCCTTCGCCGTGGAATTAGCTCCCTCATTTAAAGATTCTCAGAATAGCGTCCGGGAAGGTTGGCATTGGCGCGGGCAAAGGCTGATCACACGCTTGGAGGCGCTGGTAAGCGGGACTGATTTCCGCCCGCTCTACAATCGGAAAGCTAAATTGTTCTCCTTGGGCTACCACGCCGGGCTGCGTGAACCTGACCAGATCCTTTATGACCTGCTGGCCTCGGAAGCAAGACTGACAAGTTTTATTGCTATCGCCCTTGGTTACGTACCCGTGTCTCACTGGCATGCGCTTGGGCGAACTATGACCAGGGTGGGACGGAGTGCCACGCTGCTCTCGTGGTCCGGGACAATGTTTGAATATTTAATGCCCTGGCTTTTCTTGCGTACTTACCGGAACACCGTCTGGGACAGTACCTA
>DATAMA010000072.1:0-10147 GCA_036260765.1 Desulfobacteria bacterium
TATGCGCCCAACTGATTAATGGCATATAATATCGTAACCTTCGAATTAGGGAGGTAACCGGAATGTATGCTGCAGTAGTCCCTGCCCGTAATGAAGCCGGAAGAATTGGTAAGGTTATTGCCGGCCTATTACTTCTTCCATTTAACGCCATAATCCCAGTAATAAACGGCTGTGTTGATTCAACTTTACAGGAAATCCTGCATATTAAAGACCAGCGCGTTATGCCAATTTATTTTCGTGAACCGCTCGGAATTGATATTCCGCGGGCAATTGGTGCCTGCTATGCGCTTTATCTCGGGTGCCAAGGGTCCATATTTGTTGATGGAGATATGACTGGCAATTTCCAGCCCCACCTTGGCGAATTGTTAAAAGCCCTTGAACAAGGAATAGACCTGGCGCTTGTAAACTGCTATCCGTACATAACCAATCGCCAAAAACTAACGAATATGGTTCTTTACTTTCGCGGACGGCTAAACCGTGAACTAGGGTTGTTTAAAGACCTCGGCCTGGCTTCACCCACGCACGGCCCACACGGTATCTCCAGAAAACTGCTGGAGACAATTGATTTGCCATCTGTGGCCGTACCGCCCATGGTCCTAGCCCAAGCTAAAAAAAATAGGTTAACCATTAAAGTGGTAACCTCGATTCCCCATGACTTATTGAGTTCTCCAGTGCGCGAACGCGGACATGCTCATAAAGTTGCCCATACGATTATTGGCGATTGTTTACAAGCGCTCTCCTTCGCCAAATGCGACGACGTGTCCCGCGCCTATGGCAAACACTTATTTAATGGCTATCATTCCCAACGGCGTTTTGATCTCTTGGCCGAGTTTGAGCAAATTTTACACGGCAATAATCAGCAGTATTTATCTACCCATATTCTTACTTAAGCTGCAGAATCGCCCTGGTTAACTGATTGAATTGGGCAATAGACAAATTTTCTGCTCTTTCCCGTGGTGAAATTTCCAGTCCCTCCAAAACAGTACATATTTCCGTTTTGTTTAGATTGAGCCCTTGCGCCAGTGAATTCGCCACAGTTTTCCTCCGCTGCCCGAAAGCTGCTTTGACCACGCGGAAAAAGCCCCGGTCAGTCCCCTCATCTATTCGCGGCTTTTCCAGCATTTCCATGTTGACCACTGCGGACTCTACCTTTGGCGCCGGCAGGAAGGCGGTTGGCGGCACCGTGAATGCTACCTGCGGATGACAGTATACCTGTACTGCAATCGACAATACTCCATAATCTTTGCCACCGGGCTGAGCTGCTAAACGGTCAGCAACTTCCTTCTGAACCATAACCGTCATACTTTTAATGTACTGACGTTGGACCAGAAAATGGTTAATCAACGGAGAGGTAATATAATAAGGCAAATTAGCTAC
This sequence comes from Desulfobacteria bacterium, assembly GCA_036260765.1. Lineage (GTDB taxonomy): Bacteria > Bacillota > Desulfitobacteriia > Desulfitobacteriales > JAJXUE01 > DATAMA01. The sequence goes on from DATAMA010000072.1 coordinate 1,378, forward strand.
CAACCTAGGCTTGTCCGGTCCCTCACAGCTTTCCAGTTGGGCCAAGGAAAATGTCAGGGCATCAGCATTAATTACCTGTACCTGATTGAAAGCCTGAAATTCCTCCTGCAACATTGCACTCAGTGTCCGATCAAGTTCTATTGCATAAACCCGGGCGGCAATGTCTTTTAATGCTCTGGTCAGAACTCCCGTTCCCGGTCCTATTTCCAACACTGACTCCCCTGGCGCTAACCCGCTGCTATGAATGATCGCAGCAATAACAGCGTCATCCACCAAGAAATTTTGGCCTAAACTCTTTTTGGCTCTTAGCGAGTACTTTTGCAAAACCCTTTTCGTATATGTCAAACTCGTTTCCACTTTAGTCACTAATCCTCTCCCAAGCTATCAACAGCGGCTAATAATTCGGCTTTAGTAATCCCCAGATTGTTAAGTCTTGTTAGAAACTGCTTACTATTAGTCTCACCGATTCCAAGCAGGTTACCGACTTTTTTTCTGCGTGCTTCTGCACCATACCCGCCTGCCAAGCCATAATTTATCAATTCATACATGCTAAACTCATTCCGGTTCTTACCCGCCGTCGCCCTCGCTCTTTCCAGAGCACGACAAATCGCCTCGCTCGAAGCGTTTTCTATCCCCACATTATTACCCTTTATCCCATCTAGTCTAGGCAAATAAGCATTCTTACAACCGGGTACGGCGGTATTAATTCGTCTTCGGATCAAATTTCCTGCACTGTCGGGATCGGTGAAGACAATCACCCCAGTCCGATTAACCATCTGGTTTAATAACCTTATTAAGCCTTCGCCAAATCCGAATCCCGAGGTTGCGATCACCTCTGCCTTGACAGCCCGTTTAACCGCTGCAATATCGTCTTTACCCTCAACAACAATAACCTCTTCTATTTGCACTAACAGTTCCCCTTACCGTAACTTTTGTACAGATGATGTTTTTGTCGAAAACACCTATCGTAAGTATAACAAAATTTAGGCAAAATTAACGGTCATCAATGACTAACAATTTTAGTTTTTACCGCAGAAAAAGAACAACCCGGCTTGAACCGGGTTGTTATCTTATCCGAAACTTTGGTCGTTTTATTTAGCAACGTTACGATTTGTCCCATAGTAACTCTGGACAGAGCTCCAGATGCTGGGGTCTTCCATTCCCATTCGCCAAATGGCTACACCGTGGATCTTATGCTTTTTCGCGTAACCTAACTTCACACTTATGCTTCGCTGGTTTTCAAAAAAGACTACGTGCCTAATCCCCCGTTCTGTAAAGGTAAAGTGCGGCGTTTCCGTCTCCTCGTCGTACGTGATGGAGACTCCTTTAGACTTGGCCGTTCGCTGCGCTTGACTGAATGTTACATACGCGGGAACTGTAGGACTCTTGGATCCCCAGTCAAAGCCATATACCGGAATGCCCATAACGATCTTTTGCGGTGGAATTTTTTTTGTGGCAAAGCCAATCACCTTATCCACCCAGTCATGTGAAGCAATTGGTCCGGCCGTTGTACCTAAGCCGTGCTCATCATAACTCATGATTACAACCTGGTCTGCCGCTTTGCCAATTGCCGTATAATCATATGCGCCGGACCATAAATCCTTGGGATAATCGATAAATTTAGCTGGAATAGAAACGTTGAGTACCTTGTCTTTGGCCTTTAACGCTGCACCTAGTTCCTTGATAAATGCACTAAAGTTACCTCTGTCTTGCGGAGGAGCCTTCTCAATATCGATTGCCACTCCGTCCCATCCCTGCGTTTTGGCTAAATTAACGATATTCTGAATGAATTTTGTTCTTACTCCCGGTGCCAGTACACTGTGTGCCAGGCCGGGACTAAATCCCTGTCCGGCAACCATGTTGTGAACTACCGCATACACTTTTGCATTGTTTCGCTTGGCAAAGCTCTTAGCGGCTAAATCCTGCTTGGCAATATTTTTGATATTACCGGCAGAGTCAAAACTGTACCAAAAGAAAGAAACTTCATCTAACAGCTTAGCGTTAGTTGTCAAGCTGTTTTTTGAACTCGGGATATCACCTTCGCCGGCTACATAAAAGCCCATGACTACGCGTTTATTCGAACCCAAAACATCCGGTCTGTTTTGATCAGCCTCTGCCTTTTCCGGCCCTGTTTTTTCACCCGTTTTTGTATTGTTATCCATAGGGCGAGGAGAAGTAGGTGAACAACCTATGGCCAAAACAGCAATAAAAAACAAGGTCAAAACAATTGCCATTACCCTTCTCATTTTTCATCTCAACTCCTTGGCGTTTTCGTTTGACCTTATTGTTTACTACTTGTAATGTGCTTTATGTATTTTTAATGCTGCCAACTCTTTTAGTTTTGCCCAAAGTAAAGATTAATTCCTCTGGCAATTGCCTTGGCCAATTCGTCTTGATACCACTCTTGGCGTAATTTCTGCCGATCTCCTGGGTTCGATAAATAACCGGTTTCAACGATGACAGTAGTAATTTGTGTCTTCCGTGATAAATAAAATCTTCCTGGTTTTGCAATTCTTTTACCCATACTGGGGACCTTGCGTAATTCAGCCTGAATACTTTCTGCAAGGGCTTTTCCTGGTGCGGAACCCTCCATGAAAAATGTCTCTGCCCCCGATTTGCTCCCTGAAGGGGTAGCATTTACGTGTATACTGACGATGGCCCCCGCCTTTAACCTCTCCGCCATCTCAATCCGGTAGTTTAGGTCGGTCTGTTTCCGTGTTTTTCCACCTCTTGACCCTTCAACCACAAAGTCCCGATCATCCTCCCTGGTTAATACCACCTTCGCTCCGGTGCTTGCCAATTGAGCCTTCACCCGTTTCGCAATTGCCAGATTGATGTCCTTTTCATAAATACCCTGTGGCGAAATCGCCCCGGGATCATAGCCACCATGTCCAGGATCAAGTACAATTACCTTCCCATTGATCGCCATCACCGAAATCGCCTGGGAAAAGCCGATCAGCGCCAGGGCAATAACAGCTGCCATGTAACCCAATATTACCACTGGAATCAACCGAGTAAGCAACGGGCCCGTGAACCAGACCATTTTGCGCATGGCGTACACCCTTTCCGAACAACCGTAAAAGGCCTATATTATAACAAGTATTTTTTTATTTACACTGCTAGAACGTAAAACAAATTATCGAGCTGATGTCCCATCAAAAAAAACAGCGCCTTAGCGCTGTTTTATAACCGAGCAACCTTGAATATTGACCTATAAAATGTACACCATTACCTTTCTGACCCCCCAAGCAATGGCTTCCGCTTCGCTCTCAAAATACAGGTCAATTCTGTTTCCTTGTATGGCTGAACCGGTATCAAGGGCGGTTCCCCATCCATACCCGTCAATCCAAATATGACTGTAATACTTAATTACACCGGGGTCTACAGCCACTACGCCACGGCGGACACCTGATCCCACGGATGTAATGCCGCCTGGTTGATAATAACCAGTAGCAGTTACTAATATTGCCCGTTTAAAGTTAACTACTTGCCCACCTCTGGATACACTGGTCTGGGCACCGCGTGCGATCACCTGATTGACCGGTTTATGGACAATACTTTGGTTTATCGTTTCTCTTTTTACTTCTACACCGTCTTGATAGGTAATCTTGATTGTCTTTTGCTCAAGTCCGGAAACACCTTTGGTCAACACCCGGTCCGGCAAACCAACCGGAAAATCGCCAGACTTGGTAACGATTTGATATGGCAGTTCATTCTGTTGGGTAACAAGCTTTTCGGCAACGCGGATGACCTTGATTGAGGCATTGGCCGTAACTAATTCATCTAGACCCGGTGTAACCAGATCATTTGCACCAACTGTAATATTTTGTTTACTTAAAACCTGTCGAACACTTTTGGGTGCGGTTTCTATTTGGGTCTCTTTGCCGCCTATTATCAGTTTCACCGGCACCGATCGCTCAACGCTAACTATAGTATCCGCATGTACAACAGTGTTACGCCCCGGTTCAACTTCATCGCTGGCCTTCAAACCTAAAGAGTATTTTGAATTCGCCTCATTAACAGCATCGCCAACTAATAAGCTAAGTGTACGAAATGAAAATTTCCTGCCGTCAACAGTAAGCGTCACCGCTTCGCTGCGACGGACTGCGATCGTTATCCCATTCCTTAGCAGACTGTTACGACCCGGAAATACATAGTCTTCCGAATGGATACCTAGCTTACTATGTATTAAAAAGTCACCTACAGTAGTTCTAAACGTAACATATGTTGTTTTTCTTCCGTCAATATCAAGTGTAATTGTTTTTGCGAAGGCCCAAAAGCCAAGCAACAGGACCAGGCACAAACCGACGAAGCCAATTACCCAAGGTTTCCAATTACGGGTTTCCTTAGTTCTTTGTATCTGCGGCGGGGACCAAGGTCTCTGGCTGGATTCCATTAATTACCTCCTGTAAAGATTGTTTAGTGCCATTCTACCTGATTAAGGACAATGTGTAAACACTATCACCCATATATGCCCATTAACGTCTTTTTTTGCTATCAATTTCTTAAATCCGACTCGTATTTTCCGAAGGCACTATTTAGATATATTAAGTGCTTTTAGCGGCAAAAGTTCGCGCCAATTTGCCCCAACTATGTACAAAAAAAATACCGACCTAGCGGTCGGCCCTTATTTCTTGATAAACTTACTTTTCCCATCCAAACAAGCATGCTGCATTGTGGCTGGTAACCGCCGCCATTTCCTCCCTGTCCAGTCCTTTAACCTCAGCAAGTTTTTCCAACACTAATCTCACATTTGCCGGCTCGTTGCGTTTGCCTCTGAATGGCTCCGGGGACAGATAGGGAGAATCTGTTTCTACCAGAACCCTGTCCAGCGGAATCTTGGCCGCAACCTGCTGAAGGTTAACTGACTTCTTAAACGTTAGCGGTCCGGCAAATGAAATATAGAAACCCAAATTCAGCGCTATTTTAGCAGTCTCCCAACTACCGGAGAAACAATGCATAACTCCACCTCGGGAGAGGCGGTTTCCTTGCAAAGCACTGATCACATCGGCATGGGCCTCCCGATTGTGCACGATGACAGGCAGTCCCAGCTCCTCTGCCATCATTAACTGTCGTACGAATGCCTCTCGTTGTGCTCCCCTGGGCGTTAAATCACGATAGTAGTCAAGTCCGATTTCTCCGATAGCTACAACTTTCTCACTCTGCGCCAGTTTTCGCAGCTTATCCCAATCATCCTCTGACTCGCCAACAATATCATGCGGGTGGATGCCTACTGAAGCAAAAATATCGGGATGCTCCTTGGCCAATTTGATTGAGCGGACGGAGGAAGCATAATCGTACCCAACATTGATTATCCGGCCGACACCCTGTTCGCGCAGCCGTGCGATTACCAAGTCCCGGTCTTCATCAAACTCTTGATCATCTAAATGGCAATGTGTCTCTGTGATCATTTAACTTTAGCCCCACTTGGCAAATCTTCGCTAGCAGTCAGGACTTCGAGTTTATCTCCGGCACTTGCAGCCAAAATCATGCCTTCAGAAACGATTCCCCTTAACTTAGCCGGCTTCAGATTGGCCACCAATATCACGGATTTTCCCAGCAATTGCTCGGGGGTGTAGTGCAGAGCAATACCAGAGACTACCGTGCGCGTTTCCTCCCCGACTTGAAGTGACAGCTTTAACAATTTATCCGCTTTCGGAACTTTCTCTGCTGCCACCACCTTGGCAACCCTCAGATCTATCTTAGCAAACTCGTCGATCGATATGTTTGCCGGCTCCTGACTCTGTTCATGGCTTTCTACAGCACTTTTCTCAGGGACTTCCCCACCTTTTAAGGCCGGCTTTTCCGCAGGCTGCACTGTAGCCGGTACCTCAATCCGCGGGAAGAGCGGTTCACCGCGGTGAATTTTTGTACCTGCCGGGAAATTACCCCAAACCGATGCTTCCCACTCGAGTAAATCAGCTCTATCCGTAATTCCCAATTGAGCGCAGACCTTTGCTGGTACACCGGGCATAAACGGGCTGCACCAAATTGTAATTACCCGTATGGCCTCAGCAAAAACATAGAGTACCGTATCTAATCGTTTTGACTGTTCTGGCTGCTTGGCAAGCGTCCACGGCGCAGTTTCGTCTACATACTTGTTTAACCTGCCTATAAATCTCCAAATAGTTGTTAACGCATTGCTAAAATCGAGTTTGTCTAATTGTTCTTCCACTTCCCGCTTGGTTTGAGCGGCAAGGTTAATAACTTCCTGGTCCAATGGCGTATAATCCCCAGGTTCAGGCACTATGCCGTTACGGTACTTCTGAAGCATCGCTGTTGTCCGGGACAACAGGTTTCCGTAATCGTTGGCCAAGTCACTGTTAATCCTGTCAACCAGAGCATCCTCGGAATAATATCCATCGTTGCCGAGCTGCATCTCACGCAACAGGAAATAGCGAATTGCATCGGAGCCGTACATCCGGATTAATTCAAACGAATCTTGCACATTGCCCCTGGATTTTGAGATCTTACCGCCTTCCTTACTTAAAAACCAACCATGGCCATAAACCTGCCGCGGTAGTGGCAAACCTAAAGCCAACAAAATAATTGGCCAGATAACTGCATGGAACCGCACGATATCCTTGCCCATTAAGTGAATTGCGGGCCAATACCGCTCGTATTTAGAATCATTTTGCCCCCAGCCAAGCACTGAAATATAGTTGATCAACGCATCGAGCCAAACATACACCACATGTTTCGGATTAAACGGTACCGGAATACCCCATTTAAAGGTAGTCCGGGACACGCATAGGTCTTCTAACCCGCCTTTAATAAAACTGATCATCTCATTGCGCCTAGCTACCGGTTGAATAAAGTCGGGGTGTGACTCAATATACGCAAGCAGTTGATCTTGATATTTTGAAAGCCGGAAAAAATAACTTTCTTCCCGTAATAATTCTACCTCGCGTCCGCAATCCGGATTCGGGCACTTTCCGTCTACCAACTTACTTTCCGTCCAGAAAGTTTCGCACGGCGTGCAGTACCAGCCTTCATATTCGGATTTATAAATATCGCCTTGGTCATAAAGGCGTTGAAAAACGTCTTGAACTACGATTTTATGTCTTTCTTGTGTTGTCCGAATAAAGTCATCATTAGAGATATCTAACTGCTTCCACAATTGTTTAAATCTCGCGACAACTTCATCAACATACTGCTTCGGATCCACTCCCTTTGCTTCAGCAGTACGGGCAATTTTCTGTGCATTTTCGTCTGTACCTGTCAAAAAGAATACATCATAACCCCTTGCGCGTTTGTAACGAGCCATCGTATCCGCCGCAATCGTCGTATAGGCCGTACCGATATGGGGACTGGCATTAGGATAATAAATCGGCGTCGTGATATAAAAAGATGGCTTCTTGTGCATGAACAAATCCCTCCAAAACCTCAAACCTAATAATAAAAGCCCTCACGCGGGGGCTTGTCAATAACCCGGACCTACTATAGATTATATTCCAAACGACAGAAAACGTCGACTTTAAACTCTATTTTAGAGAATTATATCAAGGTTTACCAAAATATTTATATAAGTATACCCAAGTTACATAAAATTTATATAAATTTCCCAAAAATATATTGACTTTTAATGGAATCATTGGTATCATAAGGCTGTAAGATATTGTCGAAACCTGTAGAAGAGGAGATGATTACATGAAATCTACCGGGATTGTTCGCAAAGTTGACGAACTAGGTCGCGTTGTATTGCCCATCGAATTACGCCGGACACTTGGTATCGACGAAAAAGATGCATTAGAAATCTACGTTGATCAAGAAAAGATTATTTTGAAAAAGTATGAGCCTGCTTGTGTATTTTGTGGTAATGCCAGCGACGTTCAAAACTTTAAAGGCAAAAACGTTTGCCGTGAATGTGCTCAGGCTATGGGCGCCCAGGCTGTCTAAATTTAGCCTACATAAAAGACCGGTTCTTTGAACCGGTCTTTTTTCGTTTATACAATACTCTGAGATCACCAGAAACTGTGTGCATTATGCAAATTATGTCGATTCTGGTCTAAGAAGGCTATTGTATATGTCCCGTTTCGGTATGTTATATTTCTCAGCTAAAATCTTGAGTGCTTCCTTTTTGCTAATCCCCGTCGCCGTAAGCCGCATCACTGCGTCCGTCCAGTCCTCTGGCGGTACCAGCTGTTCCGGTACCGGAGGCGATAGGTACACTACCATCTCACCGCGTGGCTCTTTATGGGAAAAACCGTCCAATACCTCGCTAACCGTTCCCCTGATTAATTCCTGATGAAGCTTTGTCAGCTCCCTGGCGATCACTACTTGCACGTCCCCATAAACTTCCCGGACATCTTCTAGGCATTTTTCGATCCGGTGTGGCGCTTCATAAAACACCTGAGTGGCAGCAATCGTTTTTAGCTTAACTAAAGCATCGCGTCGACCCTGGAGAAATCTTGGTTAAAAAGGCTGTACAGGAAGATATCAACATCGAGGTAATTCCGGGGGCAGTTGCTTTCGTCAGTGGTCTGGTGATCTCCGGATTACCGACAGCACCGGTTTACTTTACCGGATTTTTACCCAGCAGCGGCAAGGGCCGACGCGATGCTTTAGTTAAGCTAAAAACGATTGCTGCCACTCAGGTGTTTTATGAAGCGCCACACCGGATCGAAAAATGCCTAGAAGATGTCCGGGCAGTTTATGGGGACGTGCAAGTAGTCATCGCCAGGGAGCTGACAAAGCTTCATCAGGAATTAATCAGGGGAACGGTTAGCGAGGTATTGGACGGTTTTTCCCATAAAGAGCCACGCGGTGA
>DATAMA010000037.1:0-8419 GCA_036260765.1 Desulfobacteria bacterium
GTTTGTTTTTGGTCGAGGTGCTAAGGCCCCGTCGCATCCGAACTGATAAACAGGCCCTACAGCGTTTAACTGAAGCAGCAGAAAAGGCAAAAATTGAGCTGTCCACGTTAACGGAAACACAAATCAGCCTGCCGTTTATCAGTGCGGATGCGACGGGGCCTAAGCACCTCGACCTTAAACTAACCCGGGCGAAGTTTAACGAGCTTACCCATGATTTAGTGGAACGTTGCCGTGGACCGGTACTGGCGGCGCTCAAAGATGCCAAACTGAGCGAAAAAGACATCGACGAAGTGATCTTGGTTGGCGGCTCAACCCGGATTCCCGCGGTGCAAAGTCTGGTTAAAGCTTTAAGTGGCGGAAGAGAGCTGAATCAGGGCGTAAACCCGGACGAAGTCGTAGCGATCGGCGCTGCGGTGCAGGCCGGGGTCCTTAGCGGGGAAGTCAAAGACGTACTGTTACTGGACGTTACTCCGCTATCGTTGGGTGTGGAAACCCTGGGCGGAATCACGACACGGATTATCGAGCGTAATACGACCATTCCGGTGCAGCGCAGTCAAGTATTTTCGACGGCGGAAGATAACCAACCGGCGGTAGATATTCATGTACTGCAAGGAGAACGTGAATTAGCCAGGGATAACCGTTCGCTCGGGCAGTTTAAGTTGGATGGAATCCCACCGGCGCCGCGTGGTGTCCCCCAGATTGAGGTTACGTTTGATATCGATGCCAATGGTATTCTAAAGGTTAGTGCCAAGGATAAAGCCAGCGGTAAAGAACAAACTATTACTATTAGCGGCTCAACCAGCCTGGATCAGGTGGAAATTGAGCGGATGGTAAACGATGCGGAGCTTAATACGGCCCAGGATCAGGCGCGGCGGCAGGAAGTTGAAACGCGTAATGCAGCCGATGGTGTTATTTATCAAGTGGAACGTCAGATGCATGATCTGGGCGATAAACTGTCGATTGATGAAAAAGCAAAGGTTGAACAATTGGTTAATGATCTGAAGGGTGCTCTGAAAGACAATGCTGCAGACAAAATTAAATCCCTGACCAATGAGCTGCAGCAAGCGGCGAATACCCTCTCCGGTCTGGCCTATCAACAAACGGCAGCCGCTGCTTCGCAGCAGACTTCAAGCGGTGGCAGTACGTGTGGCAGTACAGGTGCCCCAAATTCACAGGATGATGTCGTTGATGCTGAATTTGAGGAAAAGAACTGATCAGTTGATTGCATACAATAAATTAATGAGGACCAGGCCGGTACGGGTGGTACCGGGTCTGGCTGCGGAAAGCAGACCGGCCGGGTCAGGGTGGCCGAAGGCAGGGGTGTTTAGCGATGGCAGTAAAATTTCAGGACTATTATGAGGTTTTGGGCGTCAAACGTGATGCTAATCAGAAGGAGATTAAGTCTGCCTATCACAAGTTAGCCCGCAAGTGGCACCCTGACCTGCATACCGGGTCTGATAAGCAGCTAGCCGAGGAAACAATCAAAAAAATCAACGAGGCTTATGAGGTACTAAGCGATCCGGACAAACGGGCAAAATACGACCGTTTGGGCGCAAACTGGCAGGCAGGACAAGATTTTCAGGCTCCGCCCGGAATGGACGGGTTTGAATATTATACGAATGTAGGCGGTGCCGGCGATTTCAGCGATTTCTTTGAGATGCTGTTCGGTGGATCATCCCCATTCGGGCAGGGTACCCGCCGCCACTACCGTGGGCCGCTGAAAGGTGAAGATATAGAGGCGTTATTGGAGGTAACGCTTGAAGATATCCACTTGGGGGCGGAAAGGTCAATCCAGTTGACAGTAGGCCAAGCGGTAAAGACGCTGACGGTAAAAATCCCCACAGGAATTGGCGAAGGCGCCCGGGTCAGGCTTAAAGGACAAGGCGGTGAAGGCCGCAACGGTGGGGAAAACGGGGACTTGTATCTAAAAATTCATCTTCTCCCTCACCCACGTTTTCAGGTGACTGACGATCAGTTGCAAACAGAATTAAAACTTCGTCCCGAACAAGCGGTGTTGGGCGACAAGGTTACGGTGCTTACTTTGGACGGACCGGTAACTATGAAGGTTCCTCCCCGTACCGGCTCAGGCCAACGTTTACGCTTGCGCGGAAAAGGGCTTAATCGTAAAACCGGGCAAGGCGACCTCTATGTCAAAATTACTGTTGACATCCCCACTCAGTTGACGTTGGCGGAAGAAGAGCTTTACCGCAAGCTGTTAGCGCTTAAGCGCAACGAATAATTGTCAAGGAAGTGAATCCGTAGGCAAAATGGCCGTGCGGAATAATTATGGATATTAACAGGTTAACCGTAAAATCACGCGAAGCCTTGACCGCTGCGCAGCAATTGGCTGCTGAACGGCATCATCAGGAGGTAACCGCCAAACACCTTTTGGCGGCGTTGCTTACCCAGGAAGAGGGGATTACCCGGCATTTCCTGGAGTATGCCGGCGTAAATCTGCAACAGCTAACTGCCAAGGTTGAGGAACTATTGCGGAAAATCCCGGCTGTTACCGGATACGAAAGTGCCTTGCAGTTAGGAACAGGCTTGGCGCGTGTATTGGCACGGGCCGAACGGGAGGCGCGTGAATTAAAAGACGATTATGTCAGCGTTGAGCATTTGCTGTTGGCATTATTGGAAGACGCTGAACAGGAAACAAAGGATGTTTTACGGCAAATGGGCCTGACCCGTGAAGGCCTGCTTAAAGCGCTCAAAGAGGTCCGCGGTAATCAGAAGGTAACTGGTGAAAACCCAGAAGAAACGTATGAAGCGCTGAAACGCTACGGCCGCGATATGACTGAACTGGCCCATCGAGGGAAGCTTGACCCGGTGATCGGACGGGACGATGAAATTCGGCGCGTGATTGAGATCCTGTCCAGGCGAACCAAAAATAACCCAGTACTCATCGGTGAGCCTGGCGTAGGTAAAACGGCAATTGTAGAGGGACTTGCCCGGAGAATTGTCGCTGGGGATGTGCCGGAGGGCTTGAAAAACAAGCGGCTGGTGGCCCTGGATATGGGCGCTTTAATTGCCGGCGCCAAGTACCGGGGTGAGTTTGAAGAAAGGCTGAAGGCAGTTCTAAAAGAAGTACAGAAGTCAGACGGCAGCATCATCCTGTTCATTGATGAACTTCATACAGTAGTCGGGGCGGGGGCTGCCGAAGGAGCGATGGACGCAGGCAACCTGTTAAAACCGATGCTGGCGCGCGGCGAATTGCGGACGATCGGTGCGACAACGCTCGATGAATACCGGAAGCATGTCGAGAAGGATGCAGCCTTGGAACGCCGTTTTCAACCAATTATCGTTAACCCGCCCTCGGTCGAAGACAGTGTGTCTATTCTGCGCGGGTTAAAGGAACGCTATGAAGTACATCACGGTGTCCGGATCAAAGATAGTGCCCTGATTGCTGCCGCTGTTCTGTCTGACCGCTACATTTCTGACCGCTTCCTGCCTGATAAGGCCATTGATTTAATCGACGAAGCCGGTGCGCGGTTGCGGACGGAAATTGACAGCATGCCCACAGAGCTTGATGAAATAACGCGGCGAATTATGCAGTTGGAGATTGAGGACGCTGCGTTGAGTAAGGAACAGGATGAAGCATCCAAAGAACGTTTGAATAAGTTAAGGGAACAACTGGCGGAACTAAGGGGCGAAGCGGATGCGATGAAGGCCCGGTGGTTGACAGAAAAGCAGACTATTTCAAGGGTCCGTCAGTTGAAAAAGGATATCGAAGAAACCCGTTTGAAAATTGAGCGGGCGGAACGTGATGTCGATCTGAACCGTCTGGCAGAACTTACTTACGGGACACTTCCCGATCTGGAGCGTAAACTTAAGACCGAGGAAGAACAGATTGGCGGCAAGCGGGAGCAGGGGATGCTCCTAAAAGAGGAAGTTGACGAAGAGGATATTGCCAGGGTGGTTAGCCGTTGGACGGGCATCCCGGTAAGCAGGCTGATTGAAGGCGAACGGAAAAAATTGATTACCCTGGCAGAACACCTGCATCAACGGGTAATCGGCCAGGACGAAGCGGTCCAGGTAGTTACGGACGCCGTGGTACGCGCCAGAGCGGGGATCAAAGACCCTAATCGACCGATTGGCAGCTTTATCTTCCTCGGGCCGACAGGAGTCGGTAAAACAGAATTGGCTAAAGCGTTGGCCCAAGCCTTGTTTGACGATGAGCGTAATATTATCAGGTTGGATATGTCGGAATATATGGAGAAACATACTGTCGCCCGGCTGATTGGCGCTCCTCCCGGTTACGTCGGTTATGAAGAAGGCGGCCAGTTGACTGAAGCGGTACGAAGAAAACCCTATGCCGTAATCCTGCTGGATGAAATTGAAAAGGCGCACCACGATGTGTTCAACGTGTTGCTGCAAATGCTCGATGATGGGCGGCTTACAGATGGGCAGGGGCGTACGGTCAATTTCCGCAACACAGTCGTCATCATGACCTCGAACCTGGGCAGCCAGGAAATTCTTGCCCAGCAAGAACAGCAGGGTCATTATGCACAGATGAAGGAAAATGTGCTGAATATTTTGCGCCGCCAGTTTCGACCGGAGTTTCTTAACCGGATCGATGAAATCGTGGTGTTCCATGCCCTGGAGCAGGCGCAGATGGAGCAAATTGTCGCGTTGTTGCTGGCAAAGCTGGCGCAGCGGGTTCATGCCGGAACCGGCAGCAAGCTGGAATGGGATCAAAGCGCGCTTGATTATCTTGCCAGACGCGGTTACGAACCGGCTTACGGCGCAAGACCGGCTAAACGGTTAATCCAGCAGGAAGTAGAAACACCGCTTAGCCGCATGATTGTTAAAGGGGAAATTACGCCCAAGGATACTGTGCTGATGACCGCTGCTGATGAACAACTGGTATTTAGAACAAAGCAATAACTTACAACAGGTATTTTAAACAGATACTTTAAAAGTACCTTAGATTGCACAGGGGCTGTCTTAAACTTGAGACAGCCCCTGCTTTCCGGAAGGATCGGTTTACTTTTTAGACACCTTCTTTTTACTAGGCGTTATGGAGTGCGGTCATTGTCCTCGGTCCCACAATACCGTCGACCGGCAGCCCAACGCTCTGTTGAAACGCACGTACCGCTGCTTCGGTATTCGGTCCAAATACGCCGTCTACCATCCCGTGGTAAAAACCAAGCATATATAGTTTTTGTTGTACCATTGCTACCATATCACTTCTGGAACCTATTTTTAGGACCATGCCATGCTGGCGCATTACTGCGTGGTCCAGGGCAGCGGCGGTGGCTGGACCGATGATTCCGTCAGGACTCAAGTTATGTTCGGCTTGAAAGCGAACTACAGCGTGGTGGGTCATGCTGCCAAAAATACCGTCAAGGTTGCCGTGGTAATACCCCAATACCTTTAGCTGGTGTTGGCGGTGTCGAACCATCGGCCCCGTTGAGCCTAGTTTCAACACTTTGTCTCCTCCTCCACGTAATATGGCTGAAATTCCATGCGCTAACTTATAAGTATGTTGAGGACTTATCGCGCGAAACTTGGCTAACAAAATCCTATTTAGGGTAAATATATGTTTGTAAACCATCAGAATGATTCGACTTGGCCGGGATAAAAGGATTTCGGAAAATTCAGTAGAATATTAATGAAAGTAACTTTGCGAAAGGGGGGAGGATTGATGGAGGCGGCAACAACTTATTTTGCTCAACCGGGGCCTGTGAATACGGCAGACACTGTACAGATTGCGCTTAGGCGAGCTAGGGAACTTAACATAAAGCAGATCGTAGTTGCCTCGAACAGCGGCGCTACGGTAGAACAGTTTGTTGATCAGGGTTTTAAACTGGTGTGGGTAACTCATCAAGCCGGTTTTGCCGGACCTGGCAAAGATGAGGTCGACCCGGAAATAAGGCAACGCCTGCAGGCCAAAGGGGTGCAAACGTTAACCACTACCCATCTTATGGCCGGGATTGACCGGGCTTTACGAATTAAAGCCGGCGGGGTTTATCCCGCGGAAATCGTTGCGCATACCCTGCGCATATTCGGGCAGGGGGTTAAGGTGGGCATTGAGTGTTCAGTGATGGCGTTGGATGCCGGTCTTATCCCGTATGACGTACCGGTTCTGGCTGTGGGCGGATCCGGACGGGGAGCAGATACCGCGCTGGTGTTGAGACCGGCCTATTCGAATGAATTTTTTGCAACCAAAATTATCGAAATTTGTTGTAAACCACGCCTGGATCAGTAAACTATAGTTGAACCTTTACCAATAGTTACCTCTATAGAAAATCAACCAATTATAAACAATAAAGATAACGATTCAGCCGAATCGTTTCGCACAATTGAGGGGGAGGTTAAAACATGACTGTCGAAAATAAAAAGGTACCGGTAGGTATATCTAACCGCCACATTCATTTGACCACTGCGGATATCGCTACTTTATTTGGCTCAGGCGCTTCCTTAACCCACAAGAAAGATTTGGGTCAGCCGGGACAATTCGCTGCGGAGGAAGTAGTTACCCTGGTCGGACCGAAGGGAAAGCTTGAAGGGGTCAGGGTTCTGGGACCGGCACGTTCAAAATCGCAAGTTGAGGTTTCGCAAACCGATGCTTTTAAGCTGGGGATTAAACCACCTGTCCGTGACTCGGGTAAATTGGACGGGACCCCGGGAATGGAAATTATCGGGCCTGCAGGTAAGCTTACCCTCGCTGAAGGTGTGATTATCGCTGCCCGTCATATTCATATGCATACCACGGAAGCTGAGGCGTTTGGCCTTAAAGACCAGGATCGGGTTAAAGTTGTTGTACCGGGTGAACGAGGACTGGTATTTGACAATGTGCTGATCAGAAGCGGCGCTACGCATAAACTCGAATTCCATGTCGATACCGATGAGGCTAATGCATGTATGTTAGCTAACGGTGTCGAGGTTAATATAATTAAGTAGTTAACGATTGTTTAATTAGACCTTGATTATCAAACGCCGGGCTTGCGCAGCACGGCGTTTTGCTTTTTGCCGTAAAGTCTCCATATTTTCAACCTAAAGTGGGAAAAGTAAAAATAGTTATTAGGCTAAAATAGGGGGAGATTTTGTTTTGGACAATAAGCAGTTAGCTGATTTTCGGCAGCGGTTGGAAGAATCCGATGCTTACTATAATAACCTGGTGCAGGAGATTGATGCGCGGGGGACCCTGCGTGATGAGGTCGGTGAACTTTCCGTGGCCGACAATCACCCCGGCGATGTGGGGACGGAGGTCTTTGAGCGCAGCAAAGATATTGGACTTCGGGAAAATGCCCTGATTCAGATCGATAAAATTAAAGAAGCCAAGCAGAAAATGGCCGAAGGCACCTACGGCTTGTGCGAAAGGTGTGGAAAAGAAATCCCGCTGGAGCGGCTTCAGGCCGTTCCCCAGACAACGCTCTGTGTAAACTGTAAGGAGCACGATGAAGTTTTTGAGGCACAGCAGGTTCGGCCCGTCGAAGAGGAGACGCTCTGGCCGCCTTTCGGCCGGACATTTCACGATTTAACCAAGGACAATGCTTTTGATGGTGAGGATGCCTGGCAGGCTGTTGCCCGGTATGGCACAGCGGAAAGCCCCTCTGATGTCACCGAGGCGGACGATGCGGTGGATACCTATATCGATAGCGAAGAGATTATCGGTGCGGTAGAAGATACCATCGAAGATGTACCTTATAAAAATGACCCGGGCAGGCCTAACGTATTTCACTATAGCACCCGGCACGGTCAGCGTAAGTAACCGGCGACGGTAACAGGAACAGGCGTGTATTCTTGAGTGGATAATTCTTTTGTGCTAAGATTAGAAGAAAATCCGCTGGGGGTTCATCCGTGCCGTTTATAATTATTTTTTTGGTAGTTTTGCTCGACCAGAGCACAAAGTTTTTGGTCCAAGCGAAACTAACCGAAGGTGTTCCTATCCCAATAATTCCCAATGTATTCTACCTTACCTACATTAAGAATCCAGGTGCTGCGTTCGGTATTTTAGCTCATCGAACTCCATTTTTTGTGCTTATTACCTTGGTAGTAATCGGCGTGATCGCTTACTTTTACCGGAAAGTGCCCCGGGAGTGGTGGCTCTTGCGGATTGCATTGGCCATGCAGGTCGGTGGAGCGATCGGCAATCTCATTGACCGGATACGCTTTGCCCGGGTGATCGATTTTCTCGATTTTCGCGTATGGTCCTACATCTTTAATTTGGCCGATACGGCGATTGTGATTGGGTCAATCATTTTGGCGGTTTATTTACTAAAAGGGACCAAAAAACAGGAACAGGGACAACAAAGCGAGGGTTAAGGATTGCTTGAAGATATCACGCCTTTAGAAGATGACGAACTGGACGAAACGACCGAAACCGCATATACACTCTGTGTCGGGACAGCGGAAGAGGGCAGCCGGCTCGATGTATTTGTTACCGGCAGTCTTGGTGACAAGACCCGTTCATTCG
>DATAMA010000074.1:0-4376 GCA_036260765.1 Desulfobacteria bacterium
GGCGCGGAATGGTTTCTGGATAACTTCTACTTAATTAAAGACCTGGAACTGCAAATCCGCCACAATCTTCCTCCCAGGTACGAACGTAAACTTTTGATCGTAAACACGGGACCATGGCAGGGTTATCCGCGGGTGTTCGCCTTAATGGTCGAGTTAATCGAACATTGCGATAGTCAGCTGCATGCCGAGGTGTTAAGGGATTTTATCAACAGTTATCAAAAAATAAATCCGCTATCAAGCGGGGAACTCTGGGCTATTCCGATTATGCTGAGTATAGCCTTGCTGGAAAATATCCGGCGTCTGATTACGCAAGCATTGTATACCATCCGCGAGCGGCAGGCAGCGGCATGCTGGCTCAGGCCATTATCAGATTTGGAAAATTTACCGGAACAATGGGAAGCAGTGTTGCCAAGACGGGGTAAACCAGGCAGATTTTCGGCGCCATATGCAGCCAGGGTTGTTGAGGAAATCCGTAAATTTGGCCCTGAGGCAGCGCCATTGATTCGCTGGTTTGATCAGGAACTTGAGGCGCAGGATGCTTCGGCAGAAAGTCTATGCGAAATCGAAAGACATCGGCAGACCGCAGCTCAGGTGACGATGGGGCACGCCATCACCAGCCTGCGGTTTTTAGCCGGGGAAAATTGGCCGCGCTTTTTTGAAGAGGTTAGCGCGGTGGAAAAGATTCTGCAAACTGATCCTGCTCAGGTTTACGGTCGGATGGAGTTCAGTTCGCGTGACCATTACCGCCATAATGTTGAGCAGATCGCCCGCAGGTTTAAAGTGTCAGAAATAGATGTAGCACAACGGGCAATTGACTTTTCCCAGCAGGCCGCATCCAGTGCCGGCCTGCCGGAATCCCATGTCGGCTTCTTTCTGATCGGGCCAGGGCGGCAAAGGTTGGAACAGGTACTCGCGGCACGGCCGGGTAACCAATTGATTCGGCTGACAAATCGTGGGTATTGGAGTTTGCGGGATCATCCGCAGGCTGTGTACTTTAGCCTGGTTGCCGGCCTTAGCGCGCTTGTGCTTTACCTGTTTGTATGGTTGGCCTTTCTGCCGGGCAGTGGGAAAACAGGCCTGAATTTATTGCCGTTTGTTATTGCGGCGGCGCTCTTATCATCGCTCAATATTGGGATCAAATTGGTGAACTGGACGATGACCCGGTTAGTAACGCCGACCTTTTTACCCAAGCTGCAATTATATGACGGCATCCCTACCGAATTACGAACGATGGTCGTAATTCCTACATTCTTAACCACCGTGTCGAGAATTAAGGAATTAGTGTCGCAACTCGAGGTCTATTATCTGGCTAACCAGGATGCAAATTTGCATTTTGCCTTGCTGACTGATTTCCCTGATGCCAAACAGGAACATCTTCCCGGAGATCTTGAGTTGCTTAATACGGCGATTGGCAGTATTAAGAGTTTGAACGGCAAGTATGGACAAGACAGATTCTTTTTATTTCACCGTAAGCGGCAGTTTAACCAGGCGGAACAGCTGTGGATGGGTTGGGAACGGAAGCGCGGCAAGCTGCTTGAGTTTAACCGGTTGCTGCGTAACGCGGGGCCGACGAGCTATTCGGAAAAGATCGGCGACTTATCAATACTTCCGCAAATTCGCTATGTAATTACGCTTGATGCCGATACCCAACTCCCGCGGGACAGCGCCAAACGATTAATCGGTACGATTGCGCATCCATTGCATGCTCCAGTTCTAAATAACGACGCGAGCAGGGTTGTGGCCGGTTATGGGATTGTGCAGCCGCGGATCAGCATTTCGGTCGAAAATGCCGGAGCCTCAATTTTTGCCCGCATCTCGGCCGGTAAAGTTGGCGTTGATCCTTATACGACGGCGGTCTCGGATGTTTACCAAGACCTGTTCGGTGAAGGGTGTTTTACCGGAAAAGGCATCTATAACGTGGAATTTTTCGATAAAGTGACCTGGCAGGCATTCCCGGAGAACACTATTCTAAGCCATGACTTACTGGAAGGACTGTATGCCCGCACCGGGTTGGCCACCGATATTGAGCTTATCGACGGTTGTCCGGCCAAATATCATGCCCATGTTCAGCGGGTACACCGCTGGACAAGGGGAGACTGGCAGATAATCCGCTGGTTGTTTAGGCCGTTGCCGCTGATCTCCAAATGGAAAATCATCGATAACTTGAGACGCAGCTTGGAGGCTCCCAGTCAGCTAGCACTGATACTGTTGGCATTTTGGGTTCTGCCAGGGGGGCCGTTTATCTGGAGTGGGCTGGTTGTCCTGGATATTGTTTTGCCGGTTCTTTTAGGCTGGTTAAACCTGGCCAGCAAGACGGAGAACAAACACACGGATAAAATTGCGGACGGGTTTCTTCTCGTTTGCCTGCAGTTAATGTTTCTCCCTTATCAGGCGTACATTCAACTTGATGCAATTGTCAGAAGTATCTGGCGCCAGGCTGTTTCACACCGGCACCTGCTGGAGTGGGAACCGGCTGCGGAAACGGAGCGCCGCTTGGATTGTAGTTTGCGCACGTCATGGCAATTGATGTGGCCTGCTATTGCGTTCATTTTGGCCTATACGGCCGCCCTATTTGTCATAAATTCACTGCGGGGCAGCCAGTTTATGGCCTTGGCTGTGCTTTGGCTGCTATCCCCCTGGGTTGCCTATCGCATAAGCCGGCCTGCTCCAGACAAGGAAGAAATGTTGCCGGAGGATGCGCGCCGCGATTTGCGTCATTTTGCCCGGCAGATTTGGGCTTTCTTTGAAGACCATGTCAATGCTTCAGAGAATTGGTTACCACCGGATAACGTGCAGATAGACCCGCCTAATGGGGTAGCGCACCGGACTTCACCGACTAACGTCGGGCTTGCCTTATTGGCTAACCTTGCGGCACGGGAGTTTGGCTATCTTACGTTGGACGAACTGTTCGCCCGGGTTGGGAACAGTCTTGACACTGTCAGCCGTTTAGAGGAGTGGAAGGGCCACCTCCTGAACTGGTATGACACCAGGACATTAGCCCCGCTGCAACCGAAATATGTCTCTACTGTCGACAGTGGTAATTTTGTCGGTTATTTACTTACCTTGCAAACCGGTTTAGCCAAACTGGAGGAGACCCCGGTTCTGGTCCCTACAATGGCCGAAGGTCTCTTGGACACGGTAGAACTGTGTCTGGCCGGTTTGCCTGAAGATGGGGCGGAACAAACGGGTGCGGCAAGTCGGACGCGCTTAACAGATTTCGCAGGCACGTTAAGGGACCTGATTGAGCAAGCGGCCGCGGCAGGTGAACCGGCGATTGACGTGGTAAATTGGTATCTTACTCTGCGTAAGTGGCAGGGGTTAGATCATTTACCGGATGACAGCGAAGCACACTTTTGGGCGAGTCGAATTGAACGGATGGTTGCCGGGTTTAGACAAGAACTACTGTTCTTTTTTCCATGGGTGAGATTTGTCGGCGACAGCGATCAAAGCGCGGAGATAGAAAACATGCGCAAATTGAGCGCGCTGTCGTTAAACCAATTGGCTCGGGGGTATGAAGCCGAACTGGAACAGTGTTCGCCGGGTTTACGCGAGCTGTTGGGGCAAGCCATAGGCGTAATTAAATCTCACCTGGCTACATCTGCTCAGCTGCAAAAACGCCTGGAGGAAAGGGCACTGGCAACGGATTTTAAACCGCTCTACGATCAAGAACGGCAACTCTTTGCGATTGGCTATCGGGTTAATGAGCATCAATTAGATCAGTCGTACTATGACTTATTAGCTTCTGAAGCCAGACAAGCCAGTTTTATTGCGATCGCCAAAGGAGATATATCCAAGAACCATTGGTTTCGGCTGGGAAGGTCTCTGACGAAACTTAACGGCTGGCGCAGCCTTGTCTCCTGGAGCGGTACGATGTTTGAATTCCTCATGCCGTTATTGGTAATGCGCAGTTATCCCGGAACCCTTTTAGCTGAAACCTATCACACTGTGGTCGAAGTGCAGCGCCAGTACGGGAAAAGACAAAACATCCCCTGGGGTATTTCTGAATCAGGTTTCTATGCCTTTGACACCCAATTAAATTATCAATATAAGGCCTTTGGGGTTCCTGGCTTAGGCCTGAAACGCGGGCTAATTGAGGATTTAGTTATCGCCCCATACGCCACATTTTTGGCAGCAATGGTCGCACCCCGTCAGGCTGTGACTAATCTGCGGCAAATGAGAAGCAAGGGATTTGCCGGGCGTTATGGACTGTACGAAGCGATAGACTTTACTGCTGAGCGCCTACAAGCAGGCCGGGATTATAAGGTGGTTCAGAGTTATATGGCCCATCATCAGGGGATGAGTCTGCTGGCACTGACCAATACCATTTATCGCCGCAAGCTGCAGAGCCTGTTTCATTCTATCCCGATGGTCAAGGC
>DATAMA010000042.1:0-2662 GCA_036260765.1 Desulfobacteria bacterium
ACTTAAAGTCGAAAACGGCAGGGTCGCCGGGGTAGTAGTAAACGAAAGTGAGGAAGTTCCGGCGGACATTGTCGTTTTGGCAATTGGACATAGCGCCCGGGATACGTATATAATGCTTCAGGGGATTGGTGTTCAGCTTGAGGCGAAGTCATTCGCGATCGGTCTTAGAGTTGAGCATCCTCAGAGCGTGATCGACAAGGCGCAGTTTGGTGAGTATGCCGATGATCCCCGTCTGGGAGCGGCCGATTATCAATTCGCCTATCAGGATCGGGAAACAGGGCGGGGCGCCTATGCCTTCTGCATGTGCCCGGGCGGTAAAGTGGTTGCGGCTACTTCAGAAAAAGGCCAGGTCGTGACCAACGGGATGAGTGAATTTGCCCGGAATACCGGCATCGCGAACAGCGCATTGGTAGTTACCGTTAATCCGCATGATTTTCCGACACCGGAGCCGGTAAGCGGTATTGAATTCCAACGTCACTGGGAAAAACAGGCATTTAAGCTTGGCGGGAAAAATTATCACGCGCCGGCTCAGAGTGTGGTTGATTTTCTGGCAGATAAGGCAAGCAGTGACCTGGCGCTAAACCCCAGCTATCTGCCCGGGGTCGAGCCGGTAAACCTGCATGAGGCTTTGCCCAAGGAAGTTGGCGAGGTTCTGGTGCGGGCGATTAAAAACTTTGACCGCAAGATAAACGGGTTTATTTCCGAGCAGGCGACTTTAACCGGGGTTGAAACCAGGACGAGTGCACCGGTTAGAATCGTGCGAAATGAAAGCTTCGAGTCTGTTAATTTACCAGGCCTATATCCGACTGGGGAAGGGGCAGGCTATGCCGGCGGGATCATGAGCGCCGCAGTTGACGGCTTGAAAGTTGCAGAAATGATTATTGCGAAATACTACCCTACCGAGAGGAGAAATTAGATGGGTAAGCTTTTTGGAACTGATGGTGTAAGAGGAGTGGCTAATTCCCAATTAACCCCGATGTTAGCCTTCAAGCTCGGCCGGGCCGGAGCATACGTATTGAGTAAGGAAACTGCTCATCCGAAAATTGTCATTGGCCGGGATACCAGGATATCCGGCTCGATGTTGGAAGCCGCGTTAATTGCCGGGATTTGTTCAGTGGGCGCAGACGTATTGAAGGTGGGAATTTTACCAACGCCTGGGATTGCGTATCTCACCCGGACTCTGCAGGCAAGCGCCGGCGTAGTGATTTCTGCTTCGCATAACCCAGTAGAGGATAACGGGATTAAGTTCTTTGCCGGGACCGGTTTTAAACTGCCGGATGAAATTGAGGATGAAATTGAAGAGCTTGTACTTAACGGTAAGGATAATTGGCCAACGCCGATTGCCGGCGAAGTCGGCCAGGCAATTGAGGTTGCGGACCCTGTCGGTCAATACATAAATTACCTGAAGACGACGATCCCCTGTGACCTAAAGGGGCTTAAAGTCGTGCTGGATTGTGCCAATGGGGCAGCCAGCAACGTTGGGCCCCGCTTACTTCAAGAGCTGGGGGCAGAAGTAATACCCATTTTTAATCATCCCGACGGTGTGAACATTAACAAGGCTTGTGGTTCCACGCATCCGGAAGAATTGCAGCAAGCGGTGGTTAAATACGGGGCGCAGGTCGGACTGGCCAACGACGGGGATGCTGATCGGCTGATTGCTGTCGATGAAAAGGGTAATGTTGTCGACGGTGATTTCATCATGGTCATTTGCGGCCTCTTTCTACAAGACAAATCTCAGTTGCCCGGCAACAAGCTGGTGGTAACGGTGATGAGCAACCTCGGACTGCATTTGGCACTTAAGGCTAAAGGCGTAGAACTCCACCAAACTAAAGTCGGTGACCGTTATGTAATGGAGGAAATGTTAAAATCCGGCGCGAAGCTCGGCGGCGAGCAGTCAGGGCATATCATCTTTTTAGAGCACAACACGACGGGTGATGGCCTCTGTACGGCCCTGCAATTGCTCAGGGTGATGCATGAGACCGGTAAACCGCTGTCAGAATTGGCCGCACAAATGAAGAGGCTGCCGCAAGTGCTGAAAAATGTCCGGGTTAAAGATAAACAACTGGCTATGACTGCACCGGCAATAGTAGCGGCGGTAGAGCAGGCTACGGCAGGACTTGCAGGCCGGGGACGTGTCCTAGTCAGACCGTCCGGCACCGAACCGCTGGTTAGGGTGATGGCGGAAGGACCAGACTTGCCCGAGTTGCACCAGGTGGTCGATCAAGTAGTTGACACAATTAAACGGATCGCTGAATAATATTAAATAAACAACGGTAGTTTTTTGAAAATTGCTTTTTTCAGGATGCTTTTGCAATTGGTGTTGATAAGGTGCTATAATAGGTCCGGTATGATTGCCGGACCTATTATGGGAAATTTGAAGGGTGGGATGCATATACTGTTAAAGAAAATTAAATAGATTGTAATAGCCTTGGTCCCAAAATGGAAAAGGTTAAGCGCCAGGACCGTGGTAACACGGTTGACGAGGTTAGGGGTTTATCGAAATTTTCGGCGGATGGCCCCTCGGTGTACTCACCACCGATAACCATACTTTAAAGTCCGGAAGTAATTCCAGAAACAGAGGGTATGCGGTGAGCAGCGATACGCGGGTGCAGTGTATTTATTTACCAAAGTGTTTGTCCCGCGGTAGCTGAGTTTTGCCTTA
>DATAMA010000049.1:0-3761 GCA_036260765.1 Desulfobacteria bacterium
ATCAAGCTGCCGGCTAACCGAATCATCTCTATTTAGAGAGGGGTAAAACAAAGACCCAAGCGGAAGTTCCTCATAAATCTTGGAACCTTCCGCTTGGGTCTTTTCTACCCACGGTGTAAGCCTTAAGGCTCTGCGCCGCTCGGACCAGTCAGGGCAAGCCCCGGAACCCTAGGCGCACTTCCATAGTTGAAATGGTGTTGTAATACAGTATTCCTTATTTGTTAACTAGTTTATTACAGAGCTGCGAAACATGTCAACCCTTTAAATCCAATTATAAAATGTTTACTTCTTATAAGAGGCTAGATGCCGCAAAAGTTTTTCGGTATTTGTGTGAAATAGTACAAAAACACTATTGTCAAACTAACGGTGATAGGTTATAATGTCCGCAACGGAAAAACATTTGTCTACACAAAACAAACAGCAGGAGGAGATGCTTCAATGGCGCAAAACTTACCGCTTAAAATAGGCTTACTTGGTTTAGGCACCGTTGGCAGTGGCGTGGTTCAGATTTTGACCCAAAACCGTGAGTCGATTACCACCAAACTAGGCCGTGAATTACTGATTACAAAAGCTCTGGTGAGAAATCCAGACCTGCCCCGTGCGGTCGATTGCGCTTCGTTTGAACTGACCACCAGCGCTAAAGATATCATCAATGACCCCGATATCGACATAATCGTCGAAGTTATGGGGGGAATTGAACCGGCACGCAGCTATATTATTGAGGCATTACTGGCCGGGAAGCATGTTGTTACCGCGAACAAAGACCTTCTGGCTCTACACGGGCGCGAGCTGTTACAAACAGCAACCGAGGCCGGTAAAGACTTGTTGTTCGAAGCCAGCGTTGCCGGCGGCATTCCGATTATCTCTACGCTAAAGCAGGATTTGGCCGGCAACCATATCAGCCATTTAGCCGGTATTATCAATGGCACGACTAACTATATTCTCACGGCAATGGCGAACCAGGGTCGCGATTACGCTGAAGTGCTCAAGGAAGCTCAAGAACTGGGTTATGCTGAATCCGATCCTTCTGCGGATGTAGACGGCCTTGACGCTGCCCGAAAATTAGCGATACTTGCCTCTATTGCTTTTGGCTCGAGGGTCACCGTTAACGACGTTTACGTCGAAGGGATTTCGCGGCTCAGCAAAATTGATTTGGCTTATGCTAAGGAACTTGATGCAACGATCAAACTGCTGGCGATTGCCAGGGAAGAAGATGACCGGATTGAAGTACGCGTGCATCCTGCTTTCCTCCCGAATAATCATCCACTTAGCGCCGTAAACGGTGTCTTCAATGCTATTTATGTTGAGGGGGATGCAGTCGGCGAGACCATGTTTTACGGACGTGGCGCCGGATCCCTGCCAACCGGCAGCGCTGTTGTTGCCGACTTAATGCAGGTAGCAATTAAAATGGAAACGGGCGCAAACGGCAGATTGAACTGCACGTGTTACCGACAACTCGAAATTAAGCCGGTCGAGGAGTTCCATTCCGCTTTTTATGTCCGGCTGCAGGTTAAAGACGAACCACGGGTGCTCGCCAGCCTGGCGCACATGTTTGCCGAGGCAAATATCAGTTTCGCCTCGATCATTCAAAAACCCCGGCCGAACAAAGAGGCGGAATTGGTCTTAGTCACCCATCCCTGTAATGAAGGACAGTTGCGCCAAGCCGTAGAATATTTAAAAGTCTATTCAAAAGTACTCACGATCAGCAACATTATCCGTTTTGAGGGAGGAGAAAATAATGGCTTGGCGAGGAGTCATTAGCACCTTCGTGCAATATCTTCCCGGTTATAAAGGCAATTAGTTAAAGGAGGTCTAGATCGTGGTAGTGGTACGCGTGCCGGCCTCCTCGGCTAATTTGGGGCCTGGCTTTGACTGTCTTGGTATGGCTCTTAGTCTCTACAATTACGTTAGTATGGAAGAAAAAACAGACGGTCCCCGCTTACAGATCAAACTTGGCGGGACCTTTCAAACAGGTATCGCAGCAGACGATACCAATCTTGTCTATCAGTCCGCCATGCGCTTATGGGCCAAAGTTGACTTTAAGCCACACGGTATTTTCCTCAACTTGATCAACAACGTTCCCCCTTCAAGGGGGCTTGGCAGCAGTTCTGCCGCAATTGTCGGTGGTCTGGTTGCCGCTAATATTTTAGCCGGTGCCCCGCTTACGCAGGAACAATTGCTTGAGCTGGCCTGTGAAATTGAAGGCCATCCCGATAACGTAGCGGCTGCGCTTTACGGGGGAGTAACCCTCGCGATGCAGCAGGCCGGCAGCGCCTGTATTTGCCGGCAACTCGGCTCACTTGATGGGCTCACGGCTGTTGTCGCTGTGCCTGCGACCAGCCTTTCCACCCGTCTGGCCCGGTCTCTGTTGCCTAGCCAGGTCCCGCTTTCGGACGCCGTCTGGAATTTAGGCCATACGGCATTGATGGTCACGGCAATACTCACCAAAGACTACTCTCTGCTTCAATCGGCAATGCAGGATTGTTTACACGAACAATACCGTTCCCAAGCAATTCCCGGCATGGACAAGGCCTTAGTGGCCGCCCGCGAAGCCGGGGCGCTTGGCGCCGTCTTAAGCGGTGCCGGTCCAAGCCTACTCGCGTTGACCGCGGAAAAACAAGACAGCAAAGCTGTCGGCCAGGCCATGTTAGACGCCCTGGCAAATGCCGGTATTGATGCTAAAATCGTCTATCTCCACCCGGATAGTGATGGAGCGGTCCAAATTTCCTCCCTGCCAAGCGAACTTCAGTCGCAACTTGGCGGGAATTGCGGGGTATTGGCATGTTAGTCGATTATCATATCCATCTGGAAAAAGGTCCATACTCGCTGGAATGGCTGGAAAAATTCATTGCCCAGGGAAAATCGTGCGGCATTCAGGAATTTGGCATTTCCGAACATGCCTATCGTTTTCGTCAGGCGAGACAGATTTTGCAGCAGCCGTGGGCTGAAGCACGCTGTACCCAAAACCTTGATGAATACGTAGCCTTGCTGGAGAAAGCCAAAGCAGCCGGTTTACCGGTTAAACTGGGTATTGAAATGGATTATGTACCGGGCAAAGAGGCGGAAATAGCGGCCTTGGCCCAAGCGTTTCCGTTTGACTACATCATCGGTTCTGTCCACTGGCTCGGTGATTGGGGCTTTGACCTGGCCGAATTCATGCCGCGGTGGGAACAAGCGGAAGTCAATGCTGTCTACCGCCAATATTTTGAAGTTATTCAGCAAGCGGCAGCCAGCAAGCTGTTCAATATTCTGGGACATCTTGATCTGGTAAAAATCTACGGTTATCGGCCCACGACCCGCTTAACCGACCTTTATCAGCAGACGATCAAGGTAATCGCCCAATCCGGCTGTACGGTAGAGATCAGTACCGCCGGGCTCAGGAAAAAAGTCGGTGAAATCTACCCCCACCCGGAAATCCTGGCACTTTGTCGCGAATACGCCATCCCGATTACCCTTTCCTCTGATGCACACGAACCGCACCTCGTGGCCGAGAATTTCCCGCAAGCGCTTGCTTTGGCCAGCAAATTCGGGTATACGCAGGTGAATACATTTACAGCCCGTAAGCCCGTATCGGTCAAACTTAGCTAATACCAGCCCTACCACGTTCAACTGTAAGTGAACCGGTAGGGCTGTTTTTTTTCGGTTATTTCAGACTTTCTAAATACTTTACGGCGCTCAAGGCCGCAGTAGCCCCTTCACCAACTGCTTTAGCCAGTTGATAGGGTTTGCCGGTACAGTCGCCGGCAGCAAACACCCCCGTC
>DATAMA010000061.1:0-2268 GCA_036260765.1 Desulfobacteria bacterium
ATCAAGCCATGAGAGGTTGTTAGAATATGATCGGAAATTCACGCCGGTTATGGGTGATGCTAGCCGCCATGTGCTGTTTTGTCCTGCTTGTTCCAGGCTGCGGGAAACTTCAAAAATTAAGCGGCCCTGAACTTACTTTGTTGCGGGCAAAAGCAATCATTACTGAGCGCATCGCCGGGGTTGAGTACCGAGCGTATGTTTCAATCGGAGCGCGGATTGGCGCAACCGCTGAAGACCCGGAGAAATTTCTAGCGGAAATAGGTCTGATCACTTATACAATTAAACAGGATTATTTCGGTACGTGGTATGTCACCAGCAGCTTAACCCCTCAGGGCAAGCAGTTGTTCCGGCCGGTCACGACGATTTGGGGCGGGCGCTACGCGGCAACCGTTGCGAAACTTGAATTACAAAGCGTCGATAGCCTTACGCTAAGTCCGGACGGAACGACGGCCGTTGTGCAGGCAAAGTTTACGCTTGAGCCGGTAGAATCTGAGTTAGCCCATTATTTAGACCCGGCAAAATCTGTTTGGGAGAATCACAATATCCATATCGAAGCGGCAGACAGTTCAATGCTGCCGGAGATCAGTTGGGGGATTCCAACCAACCGGCCGGATAAAATCCGGTTACGCAGTTTGGACGGACAATGGAAAGTAGACAAATTGCTGTAACTGAACATTAGGGCTGCCAGCTGGCGTACAGGTCGGGTCTGTTTTGTTGTACATAGCGCAGGAAGGCGTCAGCATACCCTAAGCGTGTCAGGCCTTTGAGCATCCGCTTAGGAATCGCGCAGACTGTGCCCATGCTTCTCGCAGGGTCAATGACTTGGAGATTTTCTTCCTCAGTGACAATGATGTGTGTTAAGCGGCAATCAAGCTTGGTAAAGTTTAATTCCTTGAAAATATCGAGCAATTCAACCAGTTTTGCCGCAAAATCAGGCGTAAATCCGTGTTCACGCAAATACTGTTTGGCGTTTGGACCCGGACAGTAAGCTCTAATCATATAATTTTCGCCATGAAAGTACAGACGTGGAAATTGGGGATAACGCTGGGCATCTTGGAGAACCCTCAGCTCATTTTGTAAATGGGACAAGTTGTTGTATACCTTAAGACATTGTTGATCGTTCAGACGGTACACCTTACCGTTGCGGCCCTCACCGATTAGGATTAAATCGCTATCCACGTTCCCACCTCCCTGGTTAATCATACGTTTAAGGGTTATGCGCTAGAAGATGGAGGGCCTTAAATGGAGATACGAAAAATTTTAGTTACCGGCCGGCTATATCGTGAGCTGGAGGAACTCCTTAAACCGCAAATTGAGCAAGAAATTCGCTGTCTGCCGGAAGATCAGGTATCCACTGCCGATTTGCATTGGGCTGACGTTTTTGTGGCTTTTCGGCCAACCCCTAACTATGATGATACGCAATTAAAGTGGGTTCACTGCCTGGGAGCGGGGGTTGACAGCTTTCTATTTGGGCGGC
Source organism: Desulfobacteria bacterium (assembly GCA_036260765.1). Classification (GTDB taxonomy): domain Bacteria; phylum Bacillota; class Desulfitobacteriia; order Desulfitobacteriales; family JAJXUE01; genus DATAMA01. The sequence continues at coordinate 1,478 of DATAMA010000061.1, forward strand.
AATGGCGAAACGATATCCTTTTAACCCGTACTGTCTGTTCATTTGGCAGCAAAATCAGTCAATATGTACTTGGCTATGTGCTAAGGGACTTGCAAGTCCAGCAAAGGCTAGCAGGGTTTCAGCGGCGCCGGCACTGGCAGCCGCTTGAACCAGTCGATATCTCGACCCAACGTTTTGTGGTTTTCGGCACCGGCGTTATCGGTCAGGCGGTTGCCGCGAGCCTTAGCCATTTTGGTGGCGATGTTTCCGGTATCTCGCGTAGCGGCCAGGCAAAGCCGGGTTTCAAGCGTGTCGTAACCTTGTCTAAAGCCAAACCTTGCCTGAGCGGTGCGCACTGGCTGGTTAACACACTTCCTTTAACCGTCGAGACAGAGAACCTTTTCGATGCCCGCTTGTTTCAGGGACTGGATAACGCCGCATTTATCAATGTCGGCAGAGGGGCTTCGGTTGATGAGTGCGCTTTGGATGAGGCTTTAGATCGAGGTAGACTGCGCCAGGCAATTTTGGACGTTTTTCGGGAAGAACCTCTGCCGGAAGCGGCGACGCTTTGGAATAGGGACGATGTGGTGATTACCCCGCACATCGCGGCAGTTACCTCTGCCGAAGAGGCTGCGGCATGTTTTCTTACAACCCTAAGCAAGGTGGAAGCAAACATGCCGTTGAGTAATTGCGTCAATGTCCAGCGGGGTTACTAGTATGAACACCGGGGAAATTATTGAATATGGAGTTGGTATTTTAGGAAAAGTAAAACGACAAGATGAACAGCAAAACTTAAATCAATTTTAAGCTAA
>DATAMA010000066.1:0-2604 GCA_036260765.1 Desulfobacteria bacterium
AAGGGGTAGCGTAGCTATGGTCGCCGCGACGGGAAAAAGGAGTAGTTCCCTCAACTGCGGGTGTAATCCACCCATGCCGTGCGCTAAACACGGAATTAACGCGACAAGGCCCCATGTAGCGGCTACAGACAGCTGAAAACCCGGGTCAGTCAGGTAGTTAGGGTTATAGATCAGCATAATAGTGGCCGCTAAAGCCAGGGAATTCAGGCCCTCTCCCTTCCGTCCCAGGCCTTGTCCACCCAGCATAATTAGGGCCATGATGGTTGCCCTTACCACCGGACCTTCGCCGCCCGCAAGCACAGCATAAAAAATAAGCGTCACTGCGGTGCCGCTTAACTGAACCGGGCGTGGGAACGGACTCAGCAGCGTTAACCCGAGGAATAGAACAAAGACCACATTTGAGCCGGAAACAGCAAACGCATGCAGCACGCCGGTCGTGGTGAATACCTCTTTATCGGCAGGGAGTAGCTTCTCTTTGTCACCAAACAGGATACCGGCCAGAATGCCCTGCTCCCGTTCGCCCATTGCCCCCGCAGCAAGCAGGCGCGCCTTTTCGCGGTATTTAGCGGCAGCGTGGCCCAATAATCCACCCCCGTCGCCGAGCACCTGCGGCTTAGCCGTAACTTTGATTTGCGTATACACCTGCCGGTTATGCAGATAGTTCCGGTAGCTAAAGCTGCCGGGCGTGCCTGTTTCCGGAATCATTGCCGGCTTTCCTGCAACTCTGAGGATCTGCCCATACGCAAATGATTCCTTAACGGCTTTAGGGACAACAATTTGCGCATATTCTTTCCGCTGGACGGCAGATCCGTTCAAGGTTATCAACCGAAACGTCAACGTCTGGCGATTCGGATACTGTTCAACCTTTTCAACCATTCCGGTCAGTGAAACCTCAGTACCAACCCGCGGCAACAGCACTGATTCATCTTGCTCTGCCATCATAAACAGCAGCGAACCAAGCGCAAAGACCCACATTCCTAAAAAGTATTTAAAACCTGGATGGCTTGGTCCAAACCAAATTAACAGAAATATGCCGCTTAACCCTAGGGCCACCGCCGCCAGAATACTGTTTATTCCGGTCAGAGAAGTTAAAATCATCCCGAATGCCAACAGCACGGCCCAAAAAACTACCGGCCTGTTCATTGGTCCACGGTAATCAAATTCGCTAACTGGGCAAATTTCTTGTCACCGATACCGGGTACGTCCTTTAAGGCTTCAATATTCGTAAAGGGGCCATTGTCTGTGCGAAACGAGATGATGCGGGCGGCCATTGCCGGTCCGATCCCTGGTAGGGTGTCTAACTGCTTTTCGTCGGCAGTATTGATATTTATTTTCGCGTTTGTACCGCTGCCTGGGTTACTGCTTTGGGTACTTTGGGAACTTTGGGAACTGCTTTGCATACTGCTCTGGTTTCCAGCTGCGCTGGCATTAGGAGCGCCATTCCGGGTATTGGCGCTTAATCCTGCATTACCCGCATTGCCTGAATTGCCCGCATTGCCTGTATCTTTAGCCATCTGCAGGTGGGGAATGACAATTTTTTGCCCGTCCTTAAGTTTCTCAGCCAGGTTTAAGTCCGAGATGTTAGCGTCCGCACTCTCTCCCGCTGCGGAAAGCGCATCCGCCAATCGGGCCCCTGCCCGAAGCTTGACCAACCCCGGTTTAAGCACAGCGCCCGTTACATAAACAACAATTTCCTGGCTTTCCTCCGCTGCGACCTGATCCGGTGGGTTCGATTCAGCCGGTGCGGCCGGCGTTTTAAAGCCAACGCCAAACTTGATTAATAATCCTACGCTCAAGACGGCTGTCAACATGATTATCAGTTTGCGCACTTTTCGATCTTCAAACACCCTGCCCATCCCTTTTCAAAAACCTTTAAACACACCCTTTAACAACGTGAGCAGGTGTTCTGCACCGAAATTGCAATACCCTACCGTTATTTTGACAAGCTTTGTCGTAATAGAAAAAGGGATAGACCCACTTTTGCGGCGCCTACCCCGTTTCTTTAAGATGATCCAAATTATATATCAAACGGTTTGTTCAACCCTGGTTGCTGTTTGCCTGATCCACCGGGAAACTTATTGAAAAAACTGTCCCCTCGGCGCCAGACTTCACCTCTATTGTCGCATTATGTCGCTCGGCGATGCCGTAACACACAGCAAGTCCAAGCCCCGTACCGTTAGCTTTCGTAGTAAAAAATGGTGTGCCTAACTTAGCGATAAATTCTTTACTGATTCCGCACCCTTGATCCTTGATCGACAAAACGACGTGTTTCCCTGTGGTACGTGTTTCAATCGTTAGAACGCCATAGTCCTCCATCGCGTCCAACCCGTTGCGCACCATATTTAATATCAGTTGGCTAATCTCTTTAACGTTAATATTTAGATCCGGAACAGGGTTTAATTTCAACTCGATCGCCTTATCCCTGCTGATGCCATCCGAATGAATCAGGGGATAAAGCCTTTTAATCACTTCGTTTAGATTACGGCGTTCCAGACTAATTGGGTTCACCCTGGCTAAACTCAAAAACTCAGTAATGATGTCGTTGGCCCGGTCCAATTCACTGATCATCAGCTCAAAGTATTCGCGCGACTCAGTAGATGAATC
>DATAMA010000070.1:0-8692 GCA_036260765.1 Desulfobacteria bacterium
GGCAGGACTCGATGTACCAATCCGGCACCCCGTTAGCCTTCATTTCTTCGATGTCCTCCGGTTTCAGCCCCTTGCCTTTCCGGACACTTTCCATCAGCTTGAACGCCCGTCCCGGTTCCAACCCTTTATGGATCAGATAAACCATGATGTCATCCCGGCAGGCAATAATATCGGAAATCCCGGCAATGCCACTTCTCACCAACTCCTGGGCATTTCCCAACCAAACATCTGTCCCGTGAGACAGACCGGATATCCGTACCAAATCGGAAAAATTTTGTGGGTGAGTATCCTCTAACATCTGACGGACAAACTTAGTCCCAAATTCAGGAATACCAAAGGTACCGGTCTGGGAATTGATATCCTCAGGTTTTACCCCCAGTGCTTCCGGGGAAGAAAATAAGGACATGGTCTTTTGCTCGCCAAGTGGGATACTTTTCGCATTGACGCCGGTTAAATCTTCCAACATTCTAATTACGGTCGGGTCGTCGTGGCCAAGAATATCCAGTTTAACCAAACGGCCGGAAATGGAATGATAATCGAAATGGGTGGTAATTGTATCTGATTTGACGTCATCAGCAGGCCGCTGAAGCGGGGTAAAATCATGCACCCGGCATTCCTTGGGGATTACCATCAGCCCACCGGGGTGTTGACCTGTTGTCCGCTTGACCCCGGAACAGCCTTTAACCAAGCGGTCAATATGCGCGCTTCTGAACCGGAGTCCACGTTCATCAAGGTACTTCCTGACGAATCCGTAAGCCGTTTTCTCCGCTATTGTCGCAATCGTTCCTGCGCGAAATACGTTTTCCTTCCCGAATAATTCCTCGGTAAATTTATGGGCTCGCGGCTGATAATCGCCGGAAAAGTTTAGGTCAATATCAGGCACTTTGTCGCCTTTAAAACCCAGGAAAGTCTCAAAGGGAATGTCCTGGCCGTCTTTACACAATTGTTCACCGCACTTCGGGCAGGTTTTACCGGGCAAATCGGTCCCGGAGGAAACGGACCCATCTTCGATAAATTCGCTGTATTTACACTTGGGGCAGCGATAATGTGGCGGTAATGCGTTCACTTCCGTAATGCCCGTAAACGTAGCGACTAGGGAAGAGCCTACGGAACCCCGCGAACCAACCAAATACCCGTCTTCGTTGGACTTTTTCACCAGCAAATGGGCAATCAGGTATAACACCGCAAAACCGTGCGTGATAATCGAGTTAAGTTCTTTGTCAATCCGTTTTTGGACGACCTCCGGCAGCGGAGTTCCGTACAATTCCCCCGCCCTACTGATAGTCATCCCTTTGATCTGTTCTTCCGCGCCAGAGATTACCGGGGAATGAAGGTCATCAGGGAACGGTTTAAGCATCGTAGTCTGGTCCGCAATCAGCCTCGGGTTGATAATCACAACCTCCCGCGCTTTTGCTTCCCCCAAGTAGGCAAACTCTTCTAACATTTCGGTAGTTGTCTTTAAATAAAGCGGCGTTTGCTTATCCGCATCCTCAAAACCCTTGCCGGCCAGTAAAATACGCCGGTAAATCTCGTCCTCCGGATCAAGAAAGTGCACGTCACCGGTAGCCACCACCGGAAGATTTAGTTCTTCGCCTAACTTGACAATCGTCCTGTTAATGTCACGTAAATCTTCAATCGAATTTGCTTTACCGTTTCTGAGCATGAATTCATTGTTCGCAACCGGTTGAATTTCCAAATAATCATAGAACTTGGCAATACGGCAAAGTGTTTCCCAGTCTGCTCCATCAAGATAAGCTGTTATCAGTTCCCCTGCTTCACAGGCAGAGCCAATCAGCATCCCCTCGCGAAACTCCTGCAGTACGCTCTTGGGAACTCGCGGGGTACGATGATAAAACTCAAGGTGTGATTTAGTAATCAATTGGTAAAGATTATACAACCCGGTGGAATCCTTAACCAGAAAAATGCAGTGTCTGGAGCGACGCTGCGTAAGCGGCAACTTAAGATTGGGGTCATCGTCGACCAAATAAGCTTCGACCCCGTAAATCAGTTTGATGCCCGCACGATCAGCAGCATCATATGCCTCGGGAAAGGCCTGGACAACACCATGGTCGGTAACCGCAACGGCGGCATGCCCCCATTTCGCAGCGCGGTTAACTAAGGCACTGGCGCTGGATAATCCGTCCATTGAGGACATTTTCGTATGAAGGTGGAGTTCAATACGTTTTTCCTCGGCCTCGTCCAGCCTCATCGGTGGATCAACCGCGACCAAATCTTTCGCGATCATCGTCAGTTGTCGCGCATACTCGTCGTATTGTACAGAACCCCTGATTTTCAACCAACAGGATTCCTTAATCGCCCCGGATTCGCTTAAATCATCTTTTTCCGACTCAAATATTTTAATCTGTAATGAGTCCGTATTATCCGAAATATTGAACGTGAGTAGTGTGCGCCCGCTTTTTAACGCCCGGGTCTCCAGGCCAAAAACCTCGCCCTGCACAATCACGGATTTTTCTTCGTCCTGAATCTCATGTAATGGAACAGGGTCACCGCTAAACGGACGGCCGTAAAGGGCTTCCGACTTCGCCCTTGCCTTGGCGGGTGAAGCGGACTTGGCCTCTTCACTCCGGACTTTGGCCAGGAGTTCCTGTTCAGTCGCCTGTGTCCGGGAAAAAATTGTTTCCGGATTTTCCGCTTCTGGGTTTAATTCAATCGATACTTTTGGCTTCAGCGCAAAAGTATCGATGAAATAGTCCTGTAAATACTGATCAGCTTTTTTGGCATGTAAATAATGTAAGCTCGCTTCATTTGCTGCCCACAGGTTGATCGTCTGCCCGTTGACATGAAAAGCCACCGAAGCCAAGGCCGGAATCCGTTTGGTGAACTCAGTGATTAAATATTCACGATAGGTGTTGAACAGATCTTCCAGCGTTATTTTCCAGCCCTCGAAACTGGGTACAACCTCCACCTGGTTAATACCGTCAACCAGCGATAACAAATTTCTGCCAAAGGCAGCTAAGTCCTGATGATTAACTATTTGGGGTAGACTAAGGTGCACTACCCACTTATGTTGGCTTTTAATTAGATCTACCCGTTTAAGGCTCGCTTTGCGCAAGACTTCAGCTGTTGCAGGCGGAAACTGTTCCCAGGTAATTGAGTCAAAAAAAGCCGGCTGGCCCACTATGTTTCCTCCCATCCATCCAGATCGTGCATTTATGCGCAATCAACTTAAGTTTCAAGCCAAACCTAGGACGGATAAAGCCTGGACACTTGCATTAACTGTAAAATCGCCTTTACTACTTCCTTCGCAGCAGTAGGCTTGCCTATTTGTTTAGCGGTCTGCTGCATTTTTATTAGACGTTCTCTGGTGTTAATTATATTTTTGAGCAAGTCATTCATATCTTGACAATCCGCCAACGACACGGCAACCTCCGTATGCGTGAGAAAGTCGAGATTGCGTTCTTCATGGCCCGGAATCGGTTTAATCAATAGCAGCGGCAACCCTTTGGCCAGTGCTTCAGCGCTGGTTAGTCCGCCTGGCTTGGTCACGACCAAATCTGCAGCTGCCATAAATTCATGGATATTGTCCACATGCCCGAACACTCGCAATTTGTGATTAACCTGTGCTAATAGTCTTAATTTTTTCTCCAGCTTCGGGTTCTTACCGACAATAACAATAGTTTGCAGGTCACAAGGCAAATTCACCAGCGAAGTAACGGTCTGTTCCAACGGGCCAAGCCCCAATCCCCCACCCATGACCAAGGTAGTCGGGATATTAGGATCCAGTCCTAAACCCGTCAATAATTCTGACGCGTTGCCGGTTGTCTCAAATGCTGGATCAATCGGGATACCCGTCACGCGAATTTTACGCTCAGAAACGCCCAAGCGTAGTAAAACTTTTTTTAATTCCGGTACACCGACGACAAACATGTCGACATTATCGTAGAGCCAGAACGAGTGAATCGAAAAGTCGGTAATCACCGCCACCAAAGGGACATTAATCCGGCCGTTGCTTTTTAACCGGGCCAATACACTGAGCGGAAAAGGATGGGTACACATCACCACATCCGGCTCCTCGGCCTCGATCAGATTTTTCAACCGGCTTGCCAGCATAAAATACAGGAAACGGGTGAAGTTATCCCGGGTAGAGTTAGACTCTGCGCGGTCATAAAGAAACCGGTACAACCGCGGGCTGATCTTCAATATTTCCAGGTAAATACCCGTCAGCAGCTTGCTGAATACCGGGCTAGCGTAAGCAAAAGCATCAACTATTTTGCTCCGGATCGCTAGATTTGTTTGGCCCAAAGCCTTACAAATGGCTTCAGCAGCCCGGTAATGGCCTGTCCCAAATGGAACCGAAAAAATTAAAACTTTTCCTGCTTTCAAGCCTCTCCCTCACATCTCTACGGAAGTAGTTTTGAAAACCCGTTTACGTCTTGCAGACTCGGGATTACTTCCGGCTGAAGGCGTCAAGCGTATCCTTTACAATTTGCTGGAGATAGTCTGCCGCTTTTTCGGTCTCAATAAATACAACTTCGCCATTCTGGCGCGACTTAACTTCAACATTACCAGACTGCAGCGTTTTCGCACCGATTGTGACTCGTAGAGGATAGCCAATAAGGTCAGCATCCTTAAACTTAACTCCCGGACGCTCATCCCGGTCATCAATAATAACCTCTATACCCCGTTTTGCCAAATCCTTGTACAAACGCTCAGCAGTAGACACGACTGATTCGTCCCTCATGCTTACCGGGATGATCGCAACTTGGAACGGAGCAATCGGCATCGGCCATTTAATCCCGTCTTGATCGTAATTTTGCTCAATCGCGGCTGCAACTGTCCGGGAAACGCCGATCCCATAACAACCCATAACCATTACCTGCTCTTCACCGTTCTCGTCTAAATACTTGGCGCCGAGCTTCTCGCTGTATTTTGTCCCCAGATTAAATACCTGACCGACTTCAATTCCCCGGGCTGTCACCAGCGCCTCGCCGCAATTTGGACACGGTTCGCCCTCTTCAATCAGCCGCAAATCCGCAACACGGTCCAGACTGAAATCACGACCGGGGTTTACACCGGTAAAGTGATAATCGTTACGGTTGGCACCGACAACCGCATTTACCATCTGCGCGACTTCATTATCCGCAATAATCTCTACCCCGGTTAAGCCAACCGGGCCGACAAAGCCTGGCTGACAACCGCATAATCGAGTTATTTCGTCCGCGGTAGCCAGTTCCGGTACAATATCGGCACCTAAAAGATTGGCTAATTTGATGTCGTTTAGTTCCCGGTCGCCGCGCACCAACACGGCAACTAAAACCGCGCCGTTCCGGTAAATCAGGGTTTTGATCAACCTAGCCGGTTCGAGATTAAGAAGCCCAGCGACTTCATTGATCGTTCTTGCCCCTGGGGTATGGACCAATTCTCTGGCTTGCGGTTGTTCATCTGTCACGAGAATCTGGGGAGCACACTCCGCCTTTTCAACATTTGCAGCATAATCACAATGCGCACAGTAAACAATTTCCGCTTCACCGGACTCTGCGAGCACCATAAATTCATGGGTTCCCCCGGTGCCGCCAATCGCGCCGGCATCCGCTTCGACGGGACGGAAAGTTAAACCGCAGCGCGTAAAAATGCGTGTATAAGCGTCATACATCTTCCGGTAGCTTTCCCGTGTACCTGCCGCATCCCGGTCAAAAGAGTAAAGGTCTTTCATTATAAACTCACGGCCGCGCATCAGTCCGAACCGTGGACGTCTTTCATCACGGTATTTATTCTGGATTTGATAAAGCAGCACCGGTAACTGTTTATAGGAGCGGATTTCCCCTCTCACCAAATCAGTAACTACTTCCTCATGCGTTGGGCCGAGACAGAATTCGCGGTCATGCCGGTCTTTCAGACGAAACATTTCCTCACCATATACGTCCCAGCGGCCGCTTTCGCGCCAGAGTTCGGCGGGCTGAATAATCGGCATCAGGATTTCCTGACCGCCTTTGGCATCCATTTCTTCCCTGACAATTTGCATAACCTTGCGTAATACGCGTTGGGCAAGCGGCAAATAGGTATAAATTCCGCCGGCTACCTTGCGGATAAACCCTGCCCGCAGCATAAGTTGGTGGCTAATTACCTCGGCTTCGGCCGGAGTTTGACGTAAGGTTGGTATAAGCATTTCAGTTACGCGCATCGCTGTTTCTCCTTTGCCTTCTTCATTCGTCGTCTTTCACTATCTGGTCGATATGTGCGAATAATACCTCAAGTAGTTTATCTTCCGGCACTTTGGCGATAATCTCGCCTTTCTTGAAAATTAAACCTACTCCCTTGCCGCCGGCGATGCCGATATCGGCCTCTCTGGCCTCACCAGGCCCGTTAACAACACAGCCCATCACTGCGACCTTCAAGGGCTTGTCTAACTTCTGCAGCTTGTTCTCAACCTGTTCGGCCAGCTTGGCCAGGTCAATTTGGGTTCTGCCACAGGTAGGGCAGGAGATGATCTGCGCACCTCTTTGTCGGAGGTTTAAAGCATTCAGAATTGCGTAAGCAACCTTAATTTCCGGTACTGGATCACCGGTCAGTGACACCCTAATAGTGTCTCCAATTCCTTCCGCAAGTAAAGTACCGATCCCCACCGCAGATTTAATCGTCCCGGAGTGTACTGTTCCCGCTTCAGTTACCCCAAGATGGAGAGGATAATCAACTTCTGCCGCTAAGCGGCGGTACGCTTCGAGCATCAAGGGTACCTGTGAAGCTTTCAGCGAAACCTTGATCAACCGAAAGTCAAGGTCTTCCAAAATCCGCACATGTCTAAGGGCACTTTCGACCATACCCCCGGCGCTGGGTCCGTGGTATTTGGTTAATAATTCTTTTTCCAACGAGCCGGCGTTCACACCGATGCGAATTGGGACTTGCCGTTCTTTGGCTGCTTTAACAACTTCCCGTACTTTCCATTCTTCGCCGATGTTACCGGGATTAAGCCTTAACCCGTCGACCCCGTTCGCCAGTGCACTAAGCGCTAACCGGTAGTCAAAATGGATATCGGCGATAAGGGGAAGCGATGATCGCGGTTTAATTTTCCCGATCGCCTCCGCCGCCTCTGCGTCAATAACCGCGAGTCTGACCAGTTCACACCCGGCCTCTGCCAACTGCTCAATTTGCCTTACGGTGGCGTCTACATCTCTGGTATCCGTGTTTGTCATTGATTGAACAATGATCGGGGCATCTCCGCCGACGGATACACTGCCTATCTTCACCTGACGGGACTTTCTGCGCTTTATTTCCGGCATTTTATCCACCAATCGCCCCTTTACCGGTAATTAACCTAATAATATCGTTATAGGTTACGACAACAATAAATAATAATAGCAGTGCAAACCCGATTAAATGAATGAAATTTTCTTTGGCCGGATCGATTGGTTTGCCGCGCAACCCTTCCACCGCCAGAAACACAAGACGACTGCCATCCAGAGCAGGAATGGGAAATAAATTGAGCAGGCCTAGTTGAATACTCAGCATTCCCGTCAGCCCCAACAGGTCGGTAAAGCCTTGCGACGCACCCTGGCCGATCGCACTGACAATAGCCACAGGGCCGCCTACATCCGCCGGAATCCTCCCGGTGATCATCTGATAAAGACTGACCAGGATGAATTGCGTAAATTGGAATGTCCGTTGCACGCCAAAAGCAGCTGATTGGAGAACGCCCTTCTTATCAAAGGTAGTTACGTTGGCAATCCCAATCATGCCCTGTTTTGTTTGCGGGTCAAGTTGTGGTACAACCTTAACCTCTTTAGTCTTTCCCTGACGTTCTATGCGGAGGGTCAGTTCCTTTCCCGCGCTTTGATGAATAATGTTGGTTAACTCCGACCACTTGGACGTTATGCGGTCGTTAATCGCCGTAATTTTGTCACCCGGCTGCAATCCGGCAGCATAAGCAGGCTTACCTTTCAATACGGTGCCTAACTCATTCACATTGGATTCAACCGGGATGCCGATATACGCAAAAACACAGACAAACAAGACCAAAGCGAGGATAAAATTCATCAGCGGTCCGGCAAAGATTATCGCCATACGTTGCAAGACAGTCTTGTTTTGGAAACTCCCGGGGTCGTTTACCAAAGCCTCCTGCTCTTCCTCGTTTTCGATGCTCTCACCTGCCATCTTTACGTAACCACCTATCGGCAGAAGACGGAGAGCATAAAAGGTTTCCCCTCTCTGCCTGCCCCACAGTTTGGGTCCCATACCCATACTGAATTCCAAAACCCGCACGCCTGTCCATTTGGCTACCGTAAAATGGCCCAACTCGTGAAAAAATACCATCATGCCCAATACAAAGATGGAGGCTATAGCTGTCAGCATTTGGAATCACCGTCCTTCACATTTTTCCTTGCAAACTTGCAAGTGATTAGCGACTTTAATTAATTAGACGCCAGCTTTCCTCCCTGGCCCAAGAGTCGGCGGTAAGTATTTGGTCCAGGTCTGGATTATCCACAACGCGATGCCGGGATATGACTTTTTCAACTAAATCCGCAATCGCTAAAAACCCGATTTTATCTTGGAGAAACAGATTCACGGCAACCTCGTTCGCCGCATTGAGCACTGCCGGCATCGTGCCGCCCCGTTTTCCAGCCGCTAAAGCCAGGGTCAGGGCCGGGAATGTTACCAAATCAGGTTCTTCAAAGGATAGGGTCTTGCCGATTAAATTTAACCTTTCGAGCCGGTTGGCGCGGCGATCCGGATAGGT
>DATAMA010000071.1:0-2315 GCA_036260765.1 Desulfobacteria bacterium
GCTGTTGGTGGTGTGTTCCGCCGACCATCCCCTTGCCAAAAAGAACATCCTTACCTGGGAAGAAGCAAGGGCATACCCCTTCATTTTTCGGGAACCCGGTTCAAGTACACGCCATGTATTTGAACGGTGGCTGGTGCAAAACAATCTACCGAATCCATCCGGTACAGAGTTAGCCAGCACAGAGGCAATTAAACGGGCCATCGCCGGCAGCACCAATTTGGGCGTTCTTTCCTCTCTTGCCGTTGAGTGGGAAATAGCGGCAAACCATCTAGTTTCCTTACCGATAATCGGCTTCAACCTGGAAAGAACTTTCTGCCTGGCCCAGCACAAGGATAAACGCCCAACCCCGCTGCTCCAAGAATTTAAGCGTTTCCTGTTGAATAATCAACGCAGCTGATTTAGGCTAGTCGGCTTCACCCCGTTCAGGTAGTTCAATTCGATCCTTGAGCACATCTGTAACTGTCCGCCTCAACGAACGCTGCATATTCATACTTGTCTTTTGCAGCCAGCGATAGGCCTCGGACTCCGACATTCCGCATTCACTCATCAACTTGCCTTTGGCCCGGTCAATCAATTTGCGCAGTTCCAGTTCTTCTTCAAGCTGACGGATCTTCTTACGCAAATCTTGACTGAGGCCATAATTATTTTGGGCGATTACCAAGGCTGCAGCTAATTCCAGAGCGCCAATCGGTTTAAAGACAATTCCGGCCGCTCCACCTTCCGCTACTCGTCCCAACTGTGCGTGTTCTTTCGGACCCAGGACCGCGATCACCGGAATGTTCGCCTCTTGCCCCAAAATATCTAACAGGTTAAGACCCCGGTTAGCCGGTTCCAATAGCACCAGGTCCGGCTGCGTTCGTCTTACCAAGCGCAAACCGTCTTCCGGATTCTCCGCTTCGCCTATCACATTACAGCCGATCGCAGTTACTACTTGCCTAATTTCCCCCCGGACTTGCGCTTCAGCGGCAATGATTGCAATACGCTGCCCTTTCATATTTTCTCCTCTTCCCTCAATATAGCAAAATAGCAAAAAGCGCCACTAAGCCGTAATCATTTACGACTTTGGCGCCGCTGCCAGCTAATTTTTTTATTCGTCACTTATACCGCCAACAATGATGCCGTTTCTCTCTAGAAAATTAACGGCTTCATCAAAGCTGAGCCTGTCCGTGAGATCCGTTCCTGCTTTTAAACCGTTGTATTCGCCATTGCGGAATACCTTGGAAACGTCGTACACCCTGCCGCCGTAAGCTACGTAGGCTGGGTTTCCACCCTTGCCGTCATATCTGGCAAGTTGCGTCCGGGTAATCGCCATATAAAAGCCTCCTAAAAGGTGTTTACCTTTAGTATGGCCTCAAAGCAGTGAAAAATTATTACTATTAATATACCAACTCTCGCCGACCAGGTCAATTGATCTTCCAGCCAGCTTACTTACAGATTTTTCCCAAATACCAGGCTAAACAACAAAACTGCCAGGACAATCAACGTTATCATCGTATACAGGTAATCCCGTTCCAGGAGGAAACTGACCACGGAGGCCGCTACCCTGAATACCGGTGTAAGAATCAGTAAAAAGAGGCCCGCGCCGGTAATCGCCGCAGGCTTCACCTGCATGATGCCAGTTAACATTTCGTTTGCCGTTCTAGGAAAAATGTCCGGCGGGTAACCCGAATTTCCGGTAATGAAAAACAGCGCCAGCCCGATCATGATCACTGTGGTGGCCAGGTAAACACCAACCCGCAGCGACATGCTGATAATTATCTCCATTACATTGACCAACCCTTCCAGAGCATTTCAATCGCCGTATAACATACAATTGGGATAAATAACAGCCGCAGGGTTTTGTTTTTAAGGCGCTCCATAACTTTCGCTCCGACATTCGCCCCAATTAGGACGCCAATTGCCACCGGCCCCGCTACAAGCGGGTTGATATCACCCCGGGCATAGTAAATGCCCGCGCTGGCAGCGGCGGTAACTCCCATCATAAAGTTGCTGGTGGCAGTAGACACCTTCATTGGCAGCTTCATAAACAGATCCATCGCCAACACCTTAAAGGTCCCGCTGCCAATCCCCAACAGCCCGGACAGCACTCCCGCGATAAACATCACCGCATAGGCGGGGTATACCCCGGTTACTTTGTAATCAACCGTCTTATTAAGGACCTTATCATAATATGTACTGCTCAGCTTTAGACGAGCCGCAACCGGGTGTTCCCTAACGCCGGTAGGCAATTCGCTATGGCGCTTTTTAAGCATTGCCAGGGCTGAATAAGCCATCAATAGCCCAAAAGTAATGTACAAGGTCTTGGCCCCAACCAG
>DATAMA010000080.1:0-2282 GCA_036260765.1 Desulfobacteria bacterium
GTTACCACAGCCAAAATCATAGTAACTACTGTAAGTGGTGGTCCGCTGCTTAATTTCATCAAGATATGTCTGATTCATCACATGGCCGAAAACGTCAAAGCAGTAATCGTATTCGCTCTCATCCACAGAATACCGCTTTGCAAAGGCAGCTTTGGCCTTCTGATAAGCCTTTTGGACTCGCTGCCGCTCCCGGACAGTCTTATATTCCGGGGTTTTGTGATATTCCCTCTGAATTTGCTTTATCAACGGCGCTGTTTTAGTCTCTATCATGTCGTACAATTCATCAGAAACACCAAACATAACAGCGGCCCGGCCTATGCCAGATTCAATGTAATCGTAGCAAAGGCCATACTCTGCAATGATATAGTAATCCAGCGTACCAATTACGCACTGTTTAGCCTTCACCTTGCCGTTTTCCCTGTAGTTTTGATGAAGACTGATCTTATATGCTTCCCGGTGTGGCCGCTCAAATTTACCGCTGTCATAATTGGGATAATAGGAGTAGCTTGTCTTGTGGGTCCCATCACCAAATGAAATCGTTGTTGATTTAACCTCATACTCCCTATAGGCCCCACCAGTATTCGGTTTTCTCAATTGAATTTTCTGAATTGCAACAAACATCTTTCTCCTTTTTGTGGTTACCGGATTCAATATCATAGTAACTACATAGCAAAGGGTTAATTTTCCCTCAAATACCGATTCAACTAGATTTATTGATACAAAGAACTCTTATGCTTTGAAGATTTTACAGCGGCTTAAGGCCATCAATAAAAATCTATTTAGGGAAAATTTGCGTGCGGATAGTCCTGTGCGCTCCCCTTTTGCATTGTTTGGAACTTTTCAGCTCTCCCCTGTGGCTAATGAATGTGCCTTGTTTCCTCAAGTACCCTATTCTCAAAATGCATTGCCCCCCGCCCGGTACTTGCAAACTAGCTAGGGTAGGGGGTTACGCGCGTAACGTTCCGGGGTTTTTGAATGACTGTCAACGGTCTCCAATAAGTTTTTCTGAAAAGCTGTGGCGGGGGGTATAGAAATATTTAATCTCTTGAAACATACAGCCCGTCTTCAAATATCACGTTATGTTTGCTTCCGTCTGAAAACATAAGAGGTAGCAGTTCTGATTTTCCAACCGCGCCACTGGACGCCTTATGCACACCCTGTATGTATCCATACGTTGAAATGAGACCATCAGCGGCAAGGGATGTGGCTTTAATCGCTCCCATGCAGATGAGCGCATAGCCACCCTTATCGGCAAAATAAGTGCTGTGGCCCCCTACTGGCTGAATACAGAATTCATATTCATTGGTTGCACTATCAAGCGCCACGCCAATGTGACCGAGTAATGTTTCACCATTATAGAAGTCAAAGCCGTCGCCTGTAAATTTAATTGCCTGCGTAGAGCCGTTGACATTATTAAAAGCAAAGACGACGTCTGCCGGATGCTGCTGAATTTCGGAACTTATATCGTCCTTACTGACTTTGCTTTCTAGTCCTTCTTCTGTTGCCGTTATACGAACGTTCAGTTTACCGATTGTTACATTGGCAAGTTCGATTTCCTGTTTTGCATCATTGGCAGTTTTTTGGGCCGTGTCTGCGGAATCCTGCGCGTGATCTGCGCTTTGCTGTGCGCCAATTATCCCTTGACCGACCACACTTTTAGGTGTGCCTATCATTTGTGGCACGCAACCCAAAATGATTTTCTGGTACCTTTGCATCAAGCAATCGTAGTCATAAGACGATACCTTTGCAGTCAATTCAATTTTCATTGGTTCATGGTAAATATGGACAGTATCACCCAGATAAACCTTTTCAAGGACTGCAAGATTCTTGTATTCCTCGGTTGTTTCCAATGGCACGAACTCCACTGTTGCGCTTAATGTTGGCCGGTCCTTGCCCGCTGCGAATTCCGCTGCCGCTGCCGCCCTTAATTTTTCGTAAGCCTGTTCTTCCGTCACTAACTCCGGGTGGCTGTCGTCTACTTTATCGACAACTTGAATATCTGGGTAATCAATTCGCCGTACTATTGGTTTTACATAGTTTCCGATAAGAGGACTGTCAACGTATTTTTCAGGCAAAGTCAAAAGCGTTTGGCCGTCAGCTTTGCGGCCTGTCGGATAAATGCGGGTGATAATATCAACTCGATCTGCATCTAATTGCAGGCCGGTTAGATTTTTCCGGTACCGGATTGAAACGCCCCTATCTTCGCCAATATGCTGTTTCATTCGAACGGTAATATTATCACGCTCGATTTCTCCACCCCAGCGATTTACAAAAGCGTTTGG
>DATAMA010000083.1:0-2485 GCA_036260765.1 Desulfobacteria bacterium
GCCTATAAATACCTTAGTTGCTAAACAAACAACCAAAGTTAACTCCTCTGCAGCATCCTCAGACCCTAGCAGCGCAGCCCTTGTATATAAAGGGGCTCCTATTATCGATATAAACCTAAACGGGCCTGCTAGTACACACGGTACCACCTTCGTGATTCATGGTAAAACAACCCCTCCAAGAGTTAAGGTAGTGATAGGCATCCAGACTTTTCAGTCCGACCTAGACGGCCGTTTTTCGGCTATTATTCCGCTCAAAAAGGGCACCAACACGACAAAAATTACTGCAATTACACCCGCTGGAAAACGGACGACAAAGATAGTCACCATAACATCAAACTAAATTTCAAATCACAGAGACTCAAAAGTAGACATTATTGACAGATGTTAATACATTCTTTTATATCAAGGCCTGGAGGAATCCAAGCCTTGATTTTTTGTACACGTAAGGCCAGAAATAAAGCAATTTAAACAGCTTACTAAACAGAAAAAAGCTTCTCCGCAAGGAGAAGCTAATAATTAAGTCTAAAATTGCACTACAAGCCATTTTTGCATTATTTTTACCAAATAAAAAAACCCCGCAGGGCTTGATCTTACTGGTGGGCGATGACGGGCTCGAACCGCCGACATCCTGGTTGTGACCCAGGCGCTCTCCCAGCTGAGCTAATCGCCCTTATTAACTTCGAGGCACTGGGGTAAAAGTCGATTTCCGAACTTAATACCGCGTACTTCGAACAGTAAACTTCAATTGTTGGTGGGCCCACCAGGACTCGAACCTGGGACCAAGCGGTTATGAGCCGCGTGCTCTACCAACTGAGCTATAGGCCCAAAAATGAGCAAAATAAAATGGCTCCCCGAGTAGGACTCGAACCTACAACCTACCGGTTAACAGCCGGTTGCTCCACCATTGAGCTATCGAGGAATGCCGATCACATTAAGCATTATAAGCTATTGCACTTCAATGGTCAAGGCTTTTTGCTAACCAATATCTTCAATATTTTTAACTAAGCATTTTAAAGTTAAATTTGCAAGAAGTATTATCTCAAAAGTTCTGCCTGTTTGTCAAGTTTGGTGCAACCTGATCAATTCTCAGGCCTCATATAATTAATGTAGATTTTAAAATAATTCCTTGTAAAAAATCGGGCCGGCTTTTGTGGCCGGTCCGGTTCTAATCGAGATAATCCTTTAACTTTTTACTCCGGCTGGGGTGGCGCAACTTGCGCAGCGCCTTGGCTTCAATCTGCCTGATCCGTTCACGCGTAACCCCAAATTCTTGCCCAACTTCCTCAAGAGTCCGGGAACGGCCGTCATCAAGGCCAAAACGTAACCGCAGTACTTTTTCTTCTCGCGGGGTGAGCGTCTCCAATACCTCTTCCAGTTGCTCCTTGAGAAGCATAAACGAGGCTGCTTCCGCTGGAGCCGGGGCATCTTCATCCTCAATAAAATCACCGAGGTGACTATCTTCTTCCTCACCAATTGGAGTCTCCAGGGAAACCGGTTCCTGAGCGATCTTCATAATCTCTCTGACCCTGTCCTCGGGGATATCCATTTCACTGGCTATTTCCTCCGGGGTTGGCTCACGTCCTAATTCCTGGAGCAACTGACGCGACACCCGAATGAGCTTATTAATGGTTTCAACCATGTGCACAGGAATACGAATAGTTCTCGCCTGATCAGCGATTGCCCGCGTAATTGCCTGCCGAATCCACCAGGTAGCGTAGGTACTAAACTTATATCCTTTACGGTAGTCAAATTTCTCTACCGCTTTAATTAAGCCAAGGTTACCCTCCTGAATAAGGTCCAGGAACAACATTCCACGGCCAACATACCGTTTGGCAATACTGACTACCAGACGCAAGTTAGCTTCCGCCAAACGGCGTTTCGCTAATTCGTCCCCTTGTTCCATGCGCATCGCCAGATTTACTTCTTCCTCAGCGGTAAGCAACGGTACCCGGCCGATTTCCTTCAGATACATCCGAACAGGATCGTCAATCCCAATCCCTTCCGGGACAGACAAGTCAACTTCGACCTCTTCTTCTTCTTCCTCATTGTTCTCGTCTTCTGCATGTTTGTCCAAGGGCGTTAAATCTCCGTTGGCCTCAGCGACTACATCGATACCCATACTGCCGAGTTGCTCATACACTTCATCAATTTGATCAGGGGAAAGCTCAACGCCTTGCAGGGCATCCATAATTTCATTGTATGTCAACACGCCATGTTTCTTGCCGCGCTGGATTAGTTCTCTAACTTCAGCTGTTTTTTCCAAATCTTTCAAACTTTCTTCACCCCTTCCATAGGGTTATATCTATATCCAAATACCAGGCTATTGCTCCCTAATCAACTGTTCAATCTGACGCAATAAGTTCATGGCCTCTTTAATATCTCCACTGTTCTGCATCAAGCGGGTTTGTTCCTGCAAAAAATTTATTTTCTTTTTGCGTTCTTCATGTCTAATGACCTGAATACAATCAAGGGCTGCCTTTACCCG
>DATAMA010000085.1:0-2691 GCA_036260765.1 Desulfobacteria bacterium
GTTGAGTTACGGGGATGTCCAGAGACGTAAATTCGATTTCCATTTCTTTTGATCTTTTACTTGCCGCATCTACAGCAGCCGTAACCGCATTCTCAAAGCCATGCGCAGCAAGGGCTTCTAACCCTGCAAACGTCGTCCCCCCGGGAGAACAAACGGCCTTGCGGGAAGCCGGTTTTGAGCCGGTGGTAGTCAGTTCCGGAGCCGTAGCTGCCGGAATGGGGATTCTCGGCCTGGATTCCCGGCCGAGAAAGATCAATGAGCGGCAGGCGACAGCTGCTGTCGGTCAAGGTTATTTAATTCAGCGTTATAACGAGGAACTGTCGCACTATAATTTGGTCGGGGCGCAGGTACTATTAACGCGAACCGATTTAGCCGACCGTGAACGGTACGGTAACGCGCAAAATACCCTTGATGCGTTGCTGAAAAAAGGTGTCGTTCCGATTATCAATGAAAACGATACGGTGGTGGTTGAGGAGCTTTGTTTCGGGGATAACGACAGGTTGTCCGCCTTGGTGGCCTGTTTGGTCGATGCGCAGCTGTTGGTTATTTTCTCAGATGTAGATGGTTTCTACGATGCCAATCCTCATACCAACCACAATGCCGTTGTAATCCCCCAGATTGAAGATATTACGGAGGAGATTGAGAAATTGGCCGGCGGTTCCGGGTCCAGTATTGGCACCGGCGGGATGAGTTCCAAGCTTCAGGCAGCCAAGATTGTGACAGGAACCGGAATTGGGATGTTAATTCTAAACGGCAGCAGGCCGGAGGAATTAAAGAGATTTTTGTCTGGTACCAGCGTGGGAACCTATTTCCTGCCTCGCAACGGCAGGCTGCCTAGCCGCAAGCGTTGGTTGGCCTGGGGCGCTATTTCCGAAGGAACAATCCAGGTTGACATGGGTGCCAAAGCGGCGATCCTTGATGAAGGTAAAAGCCTGCTCCCCAGCGGAGTTGTTAAGCAAGAAGGTTCCTGGGAACGCGGCCATTTGGTAAAAGTGATCGATCAAGACGGAGACGAAATTGCCCGGGGACTTGCGTTAATTTCGTCTAAAGAACTGGCAAAGTGCAAAGGGCTTCATTCGGAAGAAGCAGCAGCCGTGATTGGGATGGAAAAGGCTTGCGAGGTTATCCACCGCGATTGTTTAACAATTACTAAATAGGAGGGCTAAAAATGCACACTGAGTTGGAGCTGAAGGGGCAAGCGGCAAAAGCAGCTGCGAGGACTCTGGCCAAATTATCTACGGCTAAGAAAAACCTGGTTTTGGAGAAAATGGCAGATGCCTTGCTTGCCGGACAAGCAGAAATTATTGCCGCAAATCAGCGTGACGTGGAAAAGGCCAAAGCTAAAGGCCTTAAGGCAAGCTTGGTTAACCGCCTGATCCTGGATGAAAAGGGCATTGCCGGTATCGCGCAAGGCCTGAAAGAACTGATTGGGTTGCCGGACCCTGTAGGTGAAATAGTTTCCGGCTGGACTCGCCCTAACGGGCTGCAAATCCAGCAGGTGCGCGTACCGCTCGGGGTAATTGGCATGATTTACGAAGCGCGGCCCAATGTTACGGTGGATGCTGCCGGTTTATGCCTAAAATCAGGTAATGCCGTGATCCTGCGTGGTGGGTCGGAAGCAATTGAATCAAACCGTGTTTTGACCAAAATTATGCAGGCAGCATTAACTGAAACGGGCTTACCGGTAGGTGCAATTCAGCTGATTGAAGACACTGACCGGGAAGTCGTCAATAAAATGCTCAGGCTAAACCAGTACTTGGATGTGTTAATTCCACGCGGCGGGGCCGGTCTCATCCGGTTAGTGGTAGAAAATGCTACGGTGCCCGTAATCGAAACCGGTACAGGAAATTGTCATGTATTCATGGATCGAGCCGGTGACATCGCCAAAGGGATTGCGATAACGGTCAATGCCAAAACCCAAAAACCGGGCGTGTGTAATGCGGCTGAGACGTTGCTTGTTGACCGTGCTGTCGCGACGGAGTTTTTGCCTCGGGTTGCAGATGCCTTAATAGAAAAAGGTGTTGAGTTACGGGGATGTCCAGAGACAGTCAAATTGGTTCCGGCAGCCAAACCGGCTACTGATGAGGACTGGGCAACCGAATTTTTAGATTTGATTATGGCGGTTAAAGTTGTAGATGGAATAGATGAAGCAATTGAGCATATAGCCAAATATGGGACAAAACATTCAGAAACAATTATCACCGAAAACTATTCGCGCGCTCGCCGGTTTTTGCAGGAAGTTGATGCGGCTGCTGTGTATGTGAACGCTTCCACCCGGTTTACGGACGGCGGGAGGTTTGGTTTTGGTGCAGAAATTGGCATCAGTAATCAAAAGCTGCATGCCAGAGGACCGATGGGTTTGCGAGAAATGACTACTATTAAATATGTGATTTTTGGTGATGGACAGATAGTTTAATGGATAAAGATTACAGTTGACTCGGCTGTATATGCGTGTTAATCTAATTAAGTCACTTTTTCACAGGGTTCATTAAAGTTATTCTACTGCATATAATAATGAGCGATTGAAACAAATTGCGAAATTATTCCTTAAAAAATTCAATTGACTTTCGAACTCAAATGTGATAAATTATTATTCGTCGCTGATGAAGCGGCAAACGAAAATGCTCTTTGAAAACTAAACAGCAATAGGTTAAAAAACATGACCAGATATTCCGATGAGCAACAGTTGAG
>DATAMA010000089.1:0-8849 GCA_036260765.1 Desulfobacteria bacterium
CAATGCTGTTACCGCCGGGGTGGGCGATTTACGCCAGATCGTTAAGCTGGCTAAAGACCGGCTTGGCCAATTGGGCCAGCGGACAATATTATTTTTGGACGAAATCCATCGCTTTAATAAAGGCCAGCAAGATGCCCTCCTGCCGGCAGTTGAGGATGGCACGCTGATTTTGATCGGCGCAACGACCGAAAACCCCTTTTTTGAAGTGAACGGTGCGTTACTTTCCCGTTCCAGAATTTTTGAATTAAAACCTCTCTCTCAGTCGGAAATAGAGCAGCTGTTGTTACGGGCCCTGACGGACACCGAACGCGGCCTTGGCGGGTATCGCTGCGACGTTGCTCCGGAGGCCGTGGCTCACCTGGCTGAAGTTGCCCAAGGAGATGCTCGAACGGCACTGAACGCTTTGGAACTGGCGGTTAAAACAACCCCGCCCGGTAGCGATGGAGTGCGCAAGATTAGCGTTGAAGTTGCAGCCGATTCAATCCAACGTAAAGTAGTCGGTTATGATAAACACGGGGATAAACACTATGACGTTATTTCCGCGTTTATTAAGAGTTTACGGGGCAGCGACCCTGACGCCGCGCTTTACTGGCTTGCCTACATGCTTAATGCCGGAGAAGATCCGAAATTCATTGCCCGGCGGATGATTGTCCATGCCAGCGAGGATGTTGGCTTGGCGGACCCGCAGGCGTTGACCCTAGCCGTGAGCGCCTTTAAAGCGTTGGAAGTTGTAGGCTTGCCGGAAGCAAGGTTGGCGCTGGCTGAAGCGGCAATCTATATTGCTGCCGCCCCAAAAAGCAATGCGGTCATCACCGCTATTGATGCAGCCATGAAGGATGCGACCAACGGCAAAGTCCCGGTGCATTTACAAGATGCCCATTATCCCGGCGCCAAACAACTTGGCCGTGGCCAAGGTTATCAATATCCGCATAATTTTCCGGGTAACTATGTGGCCCAGCAGTATCTGCCGGACGAGCTGCAGGGAACCAGGTACTATCAACCTTCGTCAAACGGCTTTGAACGAGAGATCAAGAAACCAGATAAATAGCTTTTGTGATATAATTCACACTAAATTAGTTGACTTTTTTCGTTGACAAATCCCGACTAATTTAATAGACTATTGGTAAGGTTAAATGAAAGGCTCCTGAAAGAACGGAGGCGGTGCGATTGCGGCTATCAACAAAAGGCAGATATGGAGTTAAGGCGATGTTCGACCTGGCTCAACATTATGGCGAGGGGCCGGTATCGCTAAAAAATGTAGCCGACAGGCAGGGTATTTCGGAGCATTACCTTGAACAATTGATCTCGGGTCTGCGCAAAGCCGGACTGGTCAAAAGTGTGCGCGGCGCACAGGGCGGATATACGCTCGCTAAGGAACCCGCAGCGATTACCGTGGGCGATGTTATTCGGGTCTTGGAAGGGCCGATTGCGCCGGTGGATTGTGTGGCTGAGGAAGATCCGGAAATTTGCCAGAAAGCCGATTGCTGTGTGACCAGGGGAATCTGGGAAAAAGTCCGGGACAGTATCGCCGGGGTGTTGGATTCTATTTCTCTGGAAGATATGGTCAAGGACGCGGAAAAATTACAACAGGACAAAAACTTCTACATGTATTACATTTAGAAAAATTAATGCAAGAAGCTGACAGAAAGCGAGGAACCGTGCGTGAGAAGAGTTTACCTTGATCACAGCGCTACGACCCCGGTCGATCCGGAAGTAGCGGAATTAATGATGACGTATTATACAAGCAAGTTTGGCAACCCGTCGAGTATTCATTCGTATGGCCGGGAAGCAAAAAAAGGCTTGGAAGATGCCCGGCAGCAGGTGGCCAACGCGATTGGCGCTAAGCCGGAAGAAATTGTGTTTACGAGCGGCGGTACTGAAGCGGATAATATGGCCATAGTCGGCGCTGCTTTTGCCAATAAACAAAAAGGGAACCATATCATTACCTCAGCAGTTGAACATCACGCGGTGTTGCATACCTGCACTTACTTAGAAAAACAAGGGTTTAAAGTTACGGTTCTACCGGTTGATGAAGACGGTTTAGTCAAGGTTGAGGATGTCGAGGCCGCACTTACGCCGGAGACGATCCTAGTTACGATCATGCATGCCAACAATGAAGTCGGGACGATTCAACCGATTGAAGAAATCGGCAAACTGCTTAAAGGCAAAGGGGTTATTTTCCATACGGACGCGGTACAGTCCTTAGGGAAGATTCCGGTCAATGTCGATGATTTGGGTGTAGACTTGCTCACCGCTTCTTCACATAAAATCTATGGACCGAAAGGCGTTGGCTGCCTGTACATCCGCAAAGGAACCCGGGTACAAGCACTTGTTCACGGCGGCGGCCAGGAGCGCAATCGCCGCTCCGGTACGGAAAACCTGCCGGGAATTATCGGGTTTGGCAAAGCGTGTGAACTCGCTGCCAGCAGGCTGGAACACGACAGCGCTTACATGAAGGACCTGCGTGATCGTTTGATTAAGGGAATCATTGATCGGATCGATGAAGTCAAGTTTAACGGACACCCAACTAAAAGGGTACCGACAAATGTTAACTTCAGTATTAAATATGTTGAAGGGGAATCTCTCTTGCTCAGCCTGGACATGCAGGGTATTGCTGCGTCAAGCGGATCTGCCTGTACTTCCGGCTCGCTGGATCCTTCCCATGTGTTACTGGCAATGGGGATTAGTCATGAGGTGGCGCACGGTTCCCTGCGGATGACTATCGGCCGGGAAAACACCGTAGAAGATATTGATCATGTTCTGGACGTTTTGCCCGGAATTGTTAAACGCCTGCGCGCTATGTCTCCTTTATATGATAAAAGGAAGTGATAAAATATGTACTCAGAAAAAGTAATGGATCATTTCACCAATCCGCGTAACGTAGGAGAAATTCCGGATGCCGACGGCGTCGGCGAAGTCGGCAACCCAACCTGCGGCGATATTATGCGTATATATCTCAAAGTCGAGGACAATATTATTAAGGACATCAAGTTCAAAACCTTTGGTTGTGGTGCGGCTGTAGCCACAAGTAGCATGGTCACCGAAATGGTTATGGGCAAAACGATTGAAGAAGCTTTGGAAGTTACCAATAAAGCCGTGGCAGAAGCATTAGACGGACTTCCGCCGGTTAAAATGCATTGTTCCAACCTGGCGGCAGATGCCGTGCATAAGGCGATCGAAGATTACCGGGAAAAACAAAAGTCCGGAAAATAGGTGCAGCATGAGTAAAACCAAAGTGGTTGTAGCAATGAGCGGTGGCGTGGATAGTTCCATGGCCGCCGCTTTGCTTAAGGAACAAGGTTATGATGTTATCGGGGTTACAATGCAGATCTGGCAGCCCGGTTCACCCGAGGTTGAGGGAGGTTGCTGCTCGCTGAGTGCGGTCGAAGATGCTCGGCGGGTCTGCCATAAGCTGGATATACCTCACTATGTGATGAACTTTCGCTCAATGTTTGAACAAAAAGTCATCAACTATTTCGTCAACGAGTATGTAGCAGGAAGGACGCCGAATCCGTGTATTGCCTGTAACCGGCATATAAAGTTTGAGGGACTCTTGACGAAGGCACGCGGCTTGGGGGCAGAGTTTATTGCCACCGGCCATTATGCCCGCGTCTTTTATGACCAGGAACGGGGCAGATACTTGCTGGCCAAGGCAAAGGACCAGTCCAAAGACCAGACCTATGCCTTGTACAGCTTTTCCCAGGAACAATTGGCACATACCCTGCTGCCGTTAGCCAATTATCAGAAAAAGAGCGAGATCCGGGAAATGGCCAAGCAGTTGGGGCTGCGCGTCTTTAACAAACCGGACAGCCAGGAAATCTGTTTCGTCACTGAAGACAGTTACAAGGAATTTATTGAAGAAAAAGCCGGGGACAGGATTAAGCCCGGGCCGTTTCTGGATATGGCCGGTAACGTGTTAGGGACACATCAGGGTTTAGCTTACTATACGGTCGGACAGCGCAAAGGCCTTGGCCTTGCCTTGGGTAAGCCGATGTATGTTGTCGCTCTCGATACCGAACGTAACGCGGTGATTTTGGGTGAGAATGACGCAGTATTCTCATCCGGGCTGCTCGCAGAAGATTTAAACCTGATTTTGATGCCGGAGTTGACCGGACCGCTGGAAGTGGAAGCGAAGATTCGCTATTCTGCTCCATTAGCCAAAGCGACAATCACGCCGGTAGATAACGGCAAGGTGAAAGTTGAATTCGAAAATCTACAGCGGGCGGTTACTCCCGGCCAGGCTGTGGTATTTTACCAGGGTGATCTGGTCGTCGGCGGGGCAACGATAATCAAAGCACTAAAAGATTAGCTGAGCGTTGCTCACTTGTTTGAAAAATTAGCGTAGTCAAGATTGACTGCGCTAATTTTTTTATGCCTAAGTCGGATGTTTAAAAGCACGTATGTCTTGTTTGAATTTGGGAAAGTATATAGGTGAGAATTGGCAGGGGGAGAGGCCCTGGATCAGTCCGAGGAGGCCCAAGGTTGAAAAAGGGACGTGAACTGCTTGGACTCCCAATCATCGATGCGGCTACGAGGCGGCGCTTGGGGGAAGTAGAAGACCTATTGTTTGACGACAAACAATTTCGGATTACCGGATTTCTGATTGATAAAGGTGGCTGGTTTCATCCGGCAAGGCTGGTGCCGCTTACGGGAATTCAACAACTTGCCCCGGATATGCTCAAGGCGGAAAACACTGAACCGCAGGCGCTTACAGCCAGGGTTCCCCTCGTTTCCAAGTTACAGCGAAAAAAGGTTACTACACAGGCGGGGAAGCCGCTTGGTTCCGTACAGGATATTGTAGTTGACGAAGATAGTTTTCGAATTACCGGTCTAGAGATTTCCGACGGCCTGATCCGGGATCTCTTGAGCGGCAGAGCGCTAATAGAGCGGGCAGCAGTGATTACAGAAAGTGAGCATGTGGTCATTGTGGAAGATCAACTCGCGGATATCTGGGAACGCCGTTTCTGAAGGAGGCCTATGTGATGAAGTGCCCTGTTTGTCAAGGAAATTCAGTCGGCAAGATTGGCGTGGAACAGTACTATTGCTGGAATTGCTTTGTCGAGTTCAATACCATGAAAGATGAAGTACAGATCTTTCAAGTGGCAGAAGACGGTAGTTTGGTCCAACCTGGGGATGACGATACCGGGTTGCCGCAACCCGGAGATGAAGACTCGGGTTTGCTTACTACTTAACCCGGTTGACGTGACAATAATGCGGCTGTGGAAAAGCAAGAAATTTTGGCGGCTAAGCCTGTTCGGACTGGTCGGAGTGGCCTTGGCCGTCTTGTTATGGCAAGTGCATGGGGTGTTGACTCCATTTTGGCTTGCCCTGTTTATTGCCTACCTTTTTCATCCTGTAGTCGATAAATTACATCGACTTGGCGTTTCCAAGGGGTTGTCTATTGGCTTGGTTTTTCTGGGCCTGGTTGCGGTTGTTACTTGTATCATCATGTTTGGCATTCCGGAAATGTTTAAGGAATTTAACAAGCTGGCTCAAAACCTGCCGCAATACGCCGGGCAGCTACAGGAGTCTTTTAGCGGCATGCACCGCTGGTATCAGCGGGCAGGATTTCCTGCCGGGGTGGTCAAGGCAATTGACGCTAATCTGGCGGGCCTGGAAGAATGGGTAGGTGAAAAACTTAAAGGAGTTATTGCCGCAATCATCACCTTTATTTCGGTCCTACCGCTGCTTATTTTAGCCCCGATTTTAGCGATATATCTTTTGTATGACTGGGAGCGGATTAAAACCGGGTTGAAAGAAATGGTGCCGTATTGTTGGCGAAATGGGGCAATTCATCTCGGTCAGGAGACTAGCCGGGTATTGCGGCGTTTTTTACGCGGGCACTTGACTGTGGCCACCTTGGTCGGCATTATGACCGGACTGGGCATGAAGTTGATCGGTATGGATTACGCCTTACTTATCGGCGTCATTTCCGCATTATTTGATGTAATTCCTTATTTCGGGCCGGTAATCGGTGCAGTGCCGGTCATGGCTCTGGCCCTGTTAAAGTCACCACAGATGGCGCTTTGGGCAGCTGGCGTTATTCTAATTGTCCAGCAATTAGAGAGTAATATTATTCAGCCTAAAGTCGTCGGAAACAGCGTTGGCCTCCATCCTTTAGTTGTGGTATTTGTGCTCCTCGCTGGGGGAGACTTGTTTGGGTTTTGGGGCATGATTCTCGCCGTTCCGGTTGCCGCGGTTATCCGGGTATGGCTAGCTTATATTTATCTCAAGTTGGTGTGAAGGTAGAAATAGTGCAGAATGTTGACAGTTGTGGCGGTAAATGGCTATACTAGAAAAAGCTAAAACCATTGACGGGAAAGAGTATACCGAGCGTTTGGTCTACAGAAAAGAGCCTCCTGGCTGAGAGGGTTCTGAACAAAACCGGTAGAAGCCGTCCCTGAGGGAGGAACTGAGTTGCAGTTTCCTCCGGTTTGCGACCGTTAAAGCGCCAAGGCTTTAGGCCGGAGTGACCGGGAAACCGGTAATCAGGGTGGTACCGCGAGTAATTGCTCGTCCCTGCTGGGGAAAACAGTATGGGCGGGCTTTTTTGCTTGTGTCGGTCGCTTTGGAGCGAGCGGGTATGTTGTTTTTTCCTCCGTGGCTCATAAATTTCTGTGTTCCTTCTGTTGAAGCGCTGCGCGCGGGGAAGGAACACAGAAATTTGAAATCGCTACTCCGGAAAGAAACAACATACCCTGGCCGAAAAGCGGTGAAGAGGCCAGAAATTCATGGATTAGGGCTTAGGCTGTTTAATAGAAGGAGGATTTGTAGTGTATACTGGCAATCAGTTGCGGCAGAGGTTTCTTGATTTTTTCGCGTCTAAGGGGCATCGGATTTTGCCTAGTGCGTCTTTGATTCCGAAGGATGACCCGACGTTACTGCTGACGGTAGCGGGGATGGTGCCGTTTAAACCTTATTTTTTGCGGAAGGTGGAACCACCGTTTCCGCGGGCGACTACGGCGCAAAAATGTGTGCGGACGCCGGACTTGGATCAGGTGGGTAAGACGGCCCGCCACCATACCTTTTTTGAGATGCTCGGTAATTTCTCGTTTGGTGATTATTTTAAACCGCAGGTGATTCCCTGGGCGTGGGAGTATCTGACGCAAGTGCTGAAGCTGCCCAAGGACAAGCTGTGGGTGACTATCTATCCGGGTGATGAGGAAACGCTTAACATTTGGGTGAATCAGGCGGGTGTAGCCAGGGAACGGATTGTCCTTGATGAGTCTAATTTCTGGGCGGCAGGGCCTGTCGGGCCGTGTGGGCCGTGTTCAGAAATTTATATTGACCTTGGAGAGGAACGCAGCTGCGGGCCGGACTGTAAGATGGGCTGTGACTGCGATCGTTTTCTGGAAATCTGGAATCTGGTATTTATGCAGTACCAACGTGATGAGGCCGGAAATCTGACGCCGCTGCCGAAGCAAAACATTGATACCGGGATGGGCCTGGAACGGATTGCCTCGGTAATGCAAGGAGTAGAATCAAACTTTGATACCGATTTGCTCCAGCCGATTATCCAGCGTACCGCGCAAATTGCCGGGGTTAAGTATAAACAGGATGCCAAGACGGATGTCTCGCTAAAAGTGATCTCCGATCACCTGCGGGCAGTTACCTTTATGCTCGGCGATGGAATCCGGCCGGATAATGAGGGTCGGGGCTATGTCGTAAGACGGATTTTGCGCCGAGCAGTAAGACATGGTAAGCTACTTGGAATCAAAGATGCTTTTCTCGATCAGGTTGTGGACGTGATCATTGCCGACTATGGCGATGCCTATCCGGAACTTAAGGAAAATTACGAGTTTATTGTCAATCACCTGCGCTTGGAGGAACGCAAGTTCCTGGAGACCCTGGATCAAGGGATGAATATCCTGACCCAGTTCATTGCGCAAAATAACGCGCAGAAAGTAATGAGCGGGCAGGAAGCCTTTGATTTATATGCTACTTACGGCTTCCCGCTGGAGATGACGGAAGAGATTCTCGCTGAACACGGGATGGAAGTCGATTCCGATGGCTTTGCCCAAGCGATGGAGGAACACCGCGAGAAGGCGAAGCAAACGTTTACGCACGATATTGCGAATAACCTGGCGGCAATGGGCGTGTTGACGGAGATCGCCAAGACGGTTGGGGAGACCAATTTTGTCGGCTACGGGCAATTGCAGGCGGAAAGCCGGGTGTTGGCCTTGCTTAGCCACGGTGAAGAGGTTGAACATGCCTCGGCCGGAGAGGACGTTGTCGTTGTCCTTGACGCTACGCCGTTTTATGCTGAGTGTGGCGGCCAGGTCGGTGATTCCGGGCAGCTGGCCTGGACCGGTGGTGAGGCGGCAATTTCCGATACGCAGAAGGTATCCGGAGTAATGATCGCCCATATCGGCAAGGTCATTTCGGGTGTGCTGAGCAAGGGCCAGGTAGTTACCGCCAACGTCGATCAAGCGATGCGCTATGCAACGGCCAGGAACCACAGTGCCACGCATTTACTGCAGCAGGCTTTGAAGCAGACACTGGGCAAACATGTCAATCAGGCCGGTTCGTTGGTCAGCCCGACCCGGCTGCGCTTTGATTTTTCCCACTTTAGCGCTGTTACACCGCAGCAACTTGATGAGATTGAGCAGATTGTAAATAGACAAATTCTCGCTACACTGCCTGTACAAACGGAAGAAACTAATTTGGAAGTAGCTAAGGCCAAAGGGGCGATGGCTCTCTTTGGAGAGAAATATGGCGATGTCGTGCGGATGGTCAGCATGGGTGAATTTAGCCGGGAATTGTGCGGCGGCACTCACGTCCGCTCCACGGGGGAAATTGGCTTCTTTAAACTCGTTTCCGAGAGCGGCATCGGCGCCGGGCTGCGTAGA